>MGAI01000042.1 GCA_001789695.1 Candidatus Roizmanbacteria bacterium RIFCSPLOWO2_01_FULL_37_16
TGGAGTCATTAACAGTACGGTTCCCTTTCGGTTCCGTCCCTCAGAGGATTTTACCAATGCTGTTATTAAAGGAACCTATGATCCGGAGTCGGGCGTTCTCGAGACGACTATTGTCATAGCGCCGCATGAGGAAGGTGCAGATTTTTTAATGGAGTTTGACGGCACAATGAAGGCGGATTTATCCAAGGAAAACACAGCGGGGTTTATAACGATGGGTGGTAACCTATGGCAGTGGACGAAGGGAGAGGACAAGGGTCCTGCAGGAGATTTTGATCATAGAGTGTACTACACGGTTGAATATCCGCCTGATCAAAGTGAAGGGCCCACTGATTCAAAACCAGCTAAAGAACCGGTTGATTCCAACCTGCACTTCTGGCTTACGACATCAAGCCAGCCATCAGGCGAAGACACCAACGCTTTTATCAAGCGTCCCGGTTCAAATGAGCTGGAAAAAGTAAACGAAAAAACCAGAATCAACGTCGGAGATACAATAGTTAACCCTCCCGACGGGAAAATACTCACAATATATCCGACAGATTGGCCGGAGAGCGGGATCGGCTTACAGCCTGGCACCAACTTCACGATATCCGATAAAGCCCAACTACTTACCATGGGAGAGTTCATTTATAAGTCGACTAAGGATCCGAAATCCGGACTCAATATGCAGTACGACAGTTTTGAAATGCAGTTGGCCAAGCTCGGTGCAAAATTAAAAGGAACAATGGTAGTCGTAAAAGAAGATGGAGAAACCAGCAGCATAAAAGTGATTGAGGGCGCAGCAGAAGTCACGGATATAAAAACTGGCAAAACAGTTGAGATCGGTGAGGGCAAGATGATTGCCGCGACTGATACAGGCATTGGTGAGGTACAAGCTTTTGATGTCAACGCGGAAAACGCAAAGTGGAAGGATTTTACAGACAGTATTAAGAAAACAAATACAGGTATTTTTACTAATAAGAATATTATTTATATTTTGAGTGGAATTATCGTCGCTGTGGTTATAGTAGGCTTTCTACTATTAAAAGCGAGAAGTCATAATAAGCGGTCTTAATGACTCAAGGAACACGGAGCAATAGGTGGACTTAATAAATTGGACTGTTAAGAAGCTATCTTTCACTCCCTATGTGTATATATTATAATTTTTTTACAAAATCTTTTTTTCTAGGCCTGGGATCAAGTTCCCTTTTTAGCAATGAACTGTCAATCATTTCATAATCCCCTAGTCTTCCCAAAGCGATAATTACAAACGGATGGTGTTCTTTATCAATAGCCAAAGACACCAATAACTTTCTATTGTTGAATTCCCCCATCTGCCTGGTGTAATATCCCAAATGCTGCGCTTGTAGAACAAGAGACATCGCTGCTGCACCCAAATCATGGCGGTAATAACTTTTTTTGCCTTGGGATTTCTTAAGATAACAGGCAACAATCAATACAGCTGCATTTTTTGCGTACCGATTATATTTTGCCAGGCAGGCAACGATTTTATTAAATGATGCTTCTCCGTGTTTTGCCCAGTAAAAATACCAAGGTTGAAAGTTGAAACCCGAAGGTGTCCAGCGCGCTGCCTCAAGTATTGACTGAAGATCTTTTTCTGGAATTGACTCCGAAGAAAAATGTCTTGGACTAAATCTTTCTTTTATTTCTTTGAAGACAGGAAAATTCGGCTTTGGTTTTCTGACTTTAAAAATTTTATCTCGTATATTATTCATACAAAACAAGAGATTTAATTATATTATAAACTTATCTTTCACTCTCGAGGCGTTTATATCATTAATGCCTAAAAAATAGTTAGGGTATAATTATTTCGTATGAAGTTTCATCACGTGGCTTTCACTGTCAAAGATATTCAAGAATCTGCAAAGTGGTATGAAGAAAAATTAGGATTTAAAGCGGTTAATAATTATAAAAAAAATGGTCTGGAAATTACTCTGCTTCAGTTTAAAGATATCAGAATTGAGTTGATTTCATTTGGAAAAGATACAAAAGACTTGCCTAATTATAGATCCGAATTGATGTCTGATATTCATACTGTCGGAACGAAACATCTTTGTCTAGAAGTAGACAATCTTGACGAATTTATAGACAAATTAAAAGCAAAAAGAGTACTTTTTGTCACGAAAACCGACACTGCAGCTTTCGGCGGAAGATATGTTTTCTTTAAAGACTGCAATAATATTTTAATTGAGTTATACCAACGGTAGTCGGATATGGAAATAAAAAGCAAAAAAACAGGCTGGCCAATTGTGAAAGTAACTACGAAAGATAGTTATACTTTGTTTGGATATTATTCGGAAGTTCCTAAGTTAACTGCTACTGTTGTGCATTTACATGGAACAGGAGGCAGTTTTTATTGGAACGCCTTTTATCCGGAAATAACCAAAGCGGTTAACCAAGTGGGTTTTTCCTACCTAGCGACCAGTAATAGAGGATCAGGAATCTATGAACTTGAGAACGGAACAAAGCCTTTAGGGGTATCTTTAGAGTTATTCGAGGATTGTTTAAAAGATATTGACGCTTGGATTGAGTTTGCATTATCGAAGGGTACAAAATATTTTATTCTCGAGGGTCATAGTTTTGGCATCGGCAAAGCGACTTATTACAATGCAAAAGGAAAGTACAGAAATCTTATTAAGGGAATAATATTCCTGGGAACAATTGGAGTGTATCAGACGCAGCAAAATTATTTAAAGAAAAAAGGAATCGATCCAAAAGTCTATCTTAAAGAAGCTCAAAAACTTTTAGAAAAAAAACAGCCGACTGCTATTTTGAATGATCCGTGGGGTTTGGCAGGTTACTATCCGGTCAGCGCTCAAACCTACCTTAATTTTTTTACTCCGGGAAGCGAGATGTTCAAGTCTACCCAGATGGCGACAAAAGAAGTCGGCGGATACAGGTATTTAATCAAAGTACCCTTACTTTGGATTTTGGGTGATCAAATAGAAAAAGAATATTTATTCGTTCCTTTTAAAGAAGCCTTTGATTTAGTAAAAAAAGAAAATCCTCAGGTAGAGATTCATCAACTGAAGAACTGCGATCATGGATTAAATAATCATGAAAGCGAAACCGCCGCTCTTATCTCCAATTTTCTTAAAAAAATAAAAACGTAATTTCTTCACAGTTTTGTCAAACCGTTACACCTTAAAGGTGCAATTATTTACTTGCTTCCCAACAATATTTTCCTCGGCAATTTTAAGCAGCATTTTCTTCAAGGAAAAAATTGATTTTATACAAGGTGTTGGATTATTTTTTCTGGCAATTGGTTTGTCCCTGATCATTTATGCAAGAGCCGTTACTGAATAATATTTAATCTCAATTACCTCAAAAAATCTAAAATATTCCATTTTAGGTCAAAAGAGCCTAGCATAATTGGTTAATTTCCTTTAAGTCGGAATATTGATCGACCCACTCATAAGTTCGAAAATCGTCCAATCGAGCGAGCCAGTTGGTGCTTAGTATAACCCAATTGGCTTGTGTTAGTGCGTTAATTATAGGCTAATAGGTTTTATTGACAATTTATTTATCTTTTTAAAATACTTGAGAGTTAATAAGTTTTTTGAGTAGACCTAAAGAGTTCAAATCGTAAATAGAAACAGGGATTGCCATATTATTTAATTTTTTTAATATTTTTATTTTTTCTTTAACGGCTTCTTGAGAAATCAGATCTGTTTTGGTTAAAAGAATAATTGTTTTTTTTGCAAGAATGTTTTTGTTATATTCTGCAATTTCATCTATACCTGTCTGATAATCCTTTCAACCGCAACTACTTCAACCTTAACTTCCACCAAAACTCCATAAATTATTTAAGTCGCTATCTTCTAATAAATGCAATAGTAGAGCTCTTATTTGTGGGGGCGGAACCTTCTCTAATCTGACCTCTGCCAAGCTGACCATGTACAATATTCAAACTTTCATCATTGCCTGGACTTAAATACTGAATATCAAATCCGTCTTTTTCATAATCTGGAATGCCTCCCTCACTAATTACATTGGTTCCCCATGTCCTTTCATTACCACACATGTCTTCACCAATAAGTATATATTCCTGCACACTATGCTTTCTCAAGGGGGGACTCAAATCCTCACCAGGAGGCATCCAGGAAAATAAAACAATATCGGGCCCATAGATTTTGACTGCATTTTCAGCATCCAGACTCTTAACCTGTGTTACTGTTTCACCCCTTGCTGCCGACCAACTTTTATTATCGGTAGCGATTAACTCTACCTGATCATCTCTTATTCCTAATTCTCTCATTTTTTGCTCGATAAAATAAGTCAATTGTCCTCTTCCTGCTCCTACCTCTAAAATTCTAATCGGTCTAATCTGGGAGGAATCAATTCTATCTTGATATTTAGCAGCTTGAGAAATCAAATATTTACTTATTGAATCAATAAATTTCTGCGTATAAAGTTCATAAATTTCATTTTTAAAGCAAAAATCGTCAAACTCCATTTCTCTACCCTTAAAAACTTGGCGCACCTCAGCCTCAGCAGGCAGATATTTTAATGTTTTCATTCTTTCCTCCAATTCCTCGGGAGTTTTTGCATATTCCGAGGGTGGTCTTATTTGATTTGGCTTATTTTCTACGATACTTTTATCAATTAACCAGTCTTGTCTTTGTTTTTCTTTAACCAGCGCTGCTTGCTTAACCTGCGACTCCCTGCTTATTTCTTCAGGCAATATATCTCTAACCTTAGCCACATAGTCAACAATTGTTTGAGTAGTTTCTAATAGAGCGCCTGCATTATTTTGCGCTGCAAAATTACTTACTACAATAGCCGTTTCCGCCGATTGACCTTTCATTTTTTGGGCATTTATCTGTAAAGTCAGATAGTTTTTCAAGGGATCTTTTTGCATTTTTTTCTCAGTTGGCAGGGTAAGTTGTATTTCTACCCCGTTACCACTTGTCAATAAAATCGAATCACCAATTAATTTTATGGCAATAATATCATCCTGACTATTTGGTTGCAAAGCTGCAAGAATATTTTTTACAGGCTCAGGTGTTTGTAATAATTTTTGTTTTTCCTGCACCACTTCTGTATGACTTCTATCTCGTATATTTCCTACAAAAATATCAATCCCGAATGACTTATCAAAAAGATCTGGCATTCTCTCATCCGTCTTACTAATTTGAGACTGAATTGCTGTCTTAACTTGTGAATATTTTTCAGTAATCCCAACTTCCGTAAGTACCTCTAAAACATGTCTGGGTTCATTTAAAGCTTCTTCCTTTCTTAATGCTTGAAATAATCCTTTCCATTTTCCCTCAGGTTTACTTGTTGATTCTGACTTAAGATTTAGAACTTCATTTTTCGGACCAAAATGTGTTGCCCTAACTTCGGCAATAGCTGCTTCTCCTGTCATATTTTTTTATAGAAAAAATCTTTCATCATATTATTTGCTTGATCCAATTTGTTTTGATGGATTAATTTTTCTGCTTCAGTAATCAGATTTTGCCGGTTCTTTTCCTGATATTCTTTTAAGTGAATATTTACAATACTTGCCAATTCAACAAATTGATCATCCAGACTCGGTAATATTCTACCAAGCTGTTCATCGGTCAAATTTTCAGGGAGAGATTTAATAACAAAAGCAGAAATTTCTGAAGCCCTCTCTACTGTAATTTCAGAACTATCTAGTTTATCTAATAATAGCTTAGCTATTTCTTTTTCAAGGAAAAATAATTTATCCGAAATCATGGATTTATTATAATCAATTTCTTGCCAAACTATTTAAACTATGTTTCTATTAAAATCTTTTGCAGTTTATTTAGAGATGTTTCATCATAAATAGAAACCGAAATTATATCTTTATTCAATTTTTTCAGCTTTGTTAATTTTTCATTTATTACTTCTCGGGGAACAAGATCTGTTTTGGTTAACAGAATAATGCTTTTTTTTGAAAGAATATTTTTATTATATTTTGAAATTTCTTCAACTACTGTTTTATAGTCTTTTTCAATGTTTTTAGACTCAACAGAGATACAGTGTAATAATAATGTCACTTTTTCGATATGTTTTAAAAATTTTACCCCCAAACCTTTTCCTGTAGAAGCGCCTTCAATAAGTCCAGGAATATCAGCAAGAACTTTTCCATCGATAACTCCAAGATTGGGTTCAAGCGTAGTAAAAGGGTAGTTGGCAATTTTTGCATGAGCATTTGTTAACTTATTTAATAGGCTACTTTTCCCGGCGTTAGGAAGACCGATGAGACCATAGTCGGCTATAAGTTTAAGAATAAGG
>MGAI01000043.1:0-591 GCA_001789695.1 Candidatus Roizmanbacteria bacterium RIFCSPLOWO2_01_FULL_37_16
ATCTTTGTTTTCACCTATGTAATCTTTTTGCAGTATTTGATAAAGAGTTATAACATCTTCTATATCTTCGGCTGAAATTCCCATGCCGTCTCGGCTAAGATAATTTCTAATTTTTTCATCTGTTAATCTGAAATCCAGTCCTTCCCTTATCTCATCCAGTGAAAAATTTACATCTTTGTCTTCAAGATTTTTACCAGAGCTGCTGGCATAATCTTTAATCTTTCTTTTCATTTCGGCACTCTTCTCTTTACGCAGCACCGCCTCTGCCAAACACAGATTTTTCATCACCCTATCAAACTCAACCGATGACATCTCCATCTGTCCTCTGACTTTATTCCAGCGACTCTTACCATCAGGTTGAAATCTATCTCTATCAATACGAAGTATTTTAGAAGGAAATCGTTTGGCAACCATTCTAGCCAACGCTTCTGACATAAATAAATTACTTCTATGTCTTTCAATTTCGGCCGCAAGATCCTCACGATTGAATTGCCTGTTTTTTAAATTAAGATCTGCCAGCTCTTTGGCTTTACCATCCAACCCATCTAAAAATGAAGTTAGATCTGATTCTACGAATTTGGAAGGATCGCT
>MGAI01000043.1:632-965 GCA_001789695.1 Candidatus Roizmanbacteria bacterium RIFCSPLOWO2_01_FULL_37_16
TTTCTTGTGAAGACTCATATTTTGTTTTTAAAAATTCCTCTCCTGCTCTTTCGATATAGATAAAGTCGTAGCATATCTCATAGCCTATATTTTCAATCGCCTGCCAGGTTTTTAAAACGTCAACATTACCTGTGGGTTTACCAGTATTTGGATCGTCTTTAAAAACGAAATGTCCTTCAGTTGTATAATATATTCTCCACCCTCTTCTTTTGCTTGGTCCACCCACATTGCCAATATCGAGCATAAAGTCGATAAGAAGAGGGTTTTTGATCATCTCATCTCGTCCTTTGTAAAACGACTCCTTATATTTTAAAAGTTTCTCCCAAAGATCCC
>MGAI01000043.1:975-1198 GCA_001789695.1 Candidatus Roizmanbacteria bacterium RIFCSPLOWO2_01_FULL_37_16
TGCGCCAACCGTCCCTGTCCCCGCCAGTGGATTATAGCCTTCAACCGGAAGAAAGAGCCAGAGAGGAATTGTTAATTCTGCCTGCCATCTCCAGAAATGGTGAGCCGGATTCAAGGGAATCAAAGGATCAGTATCATTGGTATAGTAGCTTGTATAAGTTGATTTGCCGTCGGGGGTGAGACGTGGCTCGGCAAAAGCGGCTTTCTCCTCCTCGGTCATAAAA
>MGAI01000043.1:1205-6088 GCA_001789695.1 Candidatus Roizmanbacteria bacterium RIFCSPLOWO2_01_FULL_37_16
TGTGAGCACCAATTGCCATAAACAAAGCGCTTTTTAGTTTACTCTCTTCTTTGATCTCCGGATGCATCTTTTGTAAAGCTCTCAATACTTCCTCCTCTAGCCTTGTCATTACTGTACCTGATCTAGGCAAGAACATGTCAGCGGTATGCTGCCAGTCTTGAGAAGCAAACTGTTCATCTAGATATTTATCATAAAGATTGATCGCGTCTTGAAGAAGATCGGCATTTGGGAATAAAAACATCTCTTCAATTGCCGGCGTCTTCATCTTCTCTGCATAGTTGCCCAAGGTTCCGTAAAATCCCTGTTGTGGATCTTTAGGATGAGTGAGAATAGAGCGGGAATTATGTAGATACTCCCTTTCTCCTATATACTCGTCCATCATCAACCTCATATAGCTGGCAAATCCGCTTAGACGAACCTCCTCGGGTTTGGACAAAGGTTTGTAGCGGGTTCTTGGCTTCTCCGTCCAGACTGGATTGCCTCTTTCATCTTTATATTCAATAAGAATATCCTCTTTTATCGGATCCAGTCCAACCGACCTATATAAACGAGGGGTATCTGGATTTTTTTGTTCATATTCTTCTAAACCTGTTTTTAATCTGTCCAGATAGCTGCCAAGAGCCGCTAAAGTCGTCTGAATACCCTGCAAGAAGTTTTCCGAGGCAACCTCTGTAAAATATCTTTCTGGATTAGTCTCGCTAAAACGGGTAAGAATTTTATCTAAAACTTCGATAAGCTTTTCCTCCACTGCTTTTGATGCTAACTCATATGCTTTTGCATCATCTGTAGCTCTTCCTTCTGCTTTAGCTTTCTCTTTTTCATCCTCAATATACTTTATGAATTCTGTGGGAAAATAGATTGCTTTAAGAAATTCTTTATCGTTATCGGTAAGATAGAGATCAAATTGTCGTTCCTTAATTATTTCAATAACGTCTTCCCTGCCCTCTGGTGTCTCGTCCTCTCTTCTGCCTCTGCGCCTAGCCACATCCTCTTGGGCTCTCCTTAATTCTTCTTCCGCTTTCTTTCTTCTTTCCTCCTCACTTTCTTTCTCCTCCGGTATTTTTATTTTTCCTTCCTCATCTGTATCCACCTCAAGCTGGCTTTTAAGATCGTCTTTTGTGATGTCGCCAAGCTCGCCAGCTTTGTCGTATAATATCTGACCTAAAATCTCAGCTGCAATAGGATTATCAGTCTTTAGCTGACGAAAATCTTTCTCAAACCGTGTCGCTTCTTGTCCTATTTTGGAAAATGTGATGTCTTTGCTGATGTATCTCTCAAGAATCGGCTGTAAATAGCTTGCAGAAGTATCAGTTATACGCCCGGCTCTTTCAGCCAACTCCATAAGAACTGCTTTTGTTTTTGGTTGGGCCGGGATTACGCCCATTTTTACTGCCTCCAATACTTTTACCAAAGTTACCTTAACCGAAACTGCCTCTTTACTTTTGGCGCTAACACCTAATCCCTGTGTGGCTTTATCAACACCTCTAACCTCTCTTGCTGCAGTTGCTTTTTCGGTTAACTCTTTTAGCAATTTTTGCGCCAATACTTGTTCTGCCACGGATACTTCAGTTGCTGTCGGCTTTGCTCTTGCCTCATCTATTTCTTGATTTACTTCGGCTTTGGCTCTCGTGACTTCATCGTTACCTGTTGTTCCAGCTTCTGTTCTATCCTGCATATTATTTTTTTCTCAACTTATAACAGTGAAATATAACAAACATAGCTAGATGGCTGCATAGTTACATGGTTGCATTGTTTTAAAGCGACCAGCCATGTAGCCATATGACCATTTTGTCCATGTTATTTATTTTTCTAACTTTTCTTCTGTAATTTTAATCAAAAAATTTATTTCTCTCGGTAATTTTCTTAGTTCCTCTAAAATATAATCATTTTCTTTCTTATTAATTAATTCTCTTTCATAAGCTTTCTTAGTCCAATGAGCAGATTCGTAAGTTGATCCACGAGCATTATAATAGAATTTTTGTTTATCCTTTTTATGGTATCTTCCAAATCCCTCTGCGATATTACTACTTATTGAATCAGTTGCATCAACCCACTGTGTCCCCAATGTTCTTTTATTAAACCAATCCCAACTAGATACAAGTCTCCAAATATGGTCTGATAAATTTGATGCTACCATATATGCTTTAATATCTTCTAATTGTAACCATTTAGCCATATAACTATTTAACTATTTGAAACGCAATTCAAAACCTATCTTTTCTCTTAAATTTGTAACCAAAATAACCTCCAATTAACCCTACGCTTAATGATGCACTCTTTAGAAACTCTAGCAAATTTCCACAACTGAGGCAAGCTGGCCGCGTGATAAAATAAACCAGAGTATCGAAAGCAAGGATAAAAGGCAAAATAAGAAGTATGGGAAGAAAAAGTAGCGCTTTTTTTAGTAAATTTTTATTTTTTGGGAAATACATCATAAATTATAATACTACTATAGGCTAAAGTCAAATTTAATAACTAAGTTTCATTGTACTATAAAGAAAGAAGAGAAAACGAAAGATGATTGAAGATTGATTTTGATTGTAGAAGTTAGAGGATAGAATTTTAATTTCTACCATCTAGCTTCCATCTTCAAGATCCAGCTTCATTTTTCTATTCACTATCTTCTGTCTCTTTTTCAATCTGTTCTTTCTTCGGGCTCACTATCAACTGTCTATCTCTTCCTTCTCCAACTGAATAAGAAGTGAGATCGGGATAGTTTTTGGCTATATATTCGTGGATTATCTTCCTCTCATATGAGGAAAACGAACGAATGGGTGTTTCACGCTTCTCGCTTTTAACACGCTCTGCGATATCTTTGGCAATGCCCTCAAGCCGCTCTATCTGCTTTTCTCTATAGTCATTGACATTCACTAAAAGTTCTACTGGTTCGGTAAATTTTTTATATAAGACAACTTCAAGAATTTTTTGGATCGCACGAATAGTTTCTCCGTGGCGACCAATCACTGTTGGGGCCTCATCTTCTGTTTTGATTACTACATGGTAAACACCATCTTCTTCCTTGACCTCGACTTCAAATTTATCAATCATCTTTTTTAATAGCTCTTCTATTTCGGATTTGATTGATTTTAGTTTATCCATATTTTATTAGACGATAGATGGTTGATGATTGAAGGTAGATTATAACTTCTACTTTCTATCCTCTATCGTCAAGTTTTGAGTTTCTTGTACTGCATTATACTAAAAATCGAAAATATGTTCCAATATAAAGATAGGCCAACCGGCAAAGTATAGGAAAACCAACCTATCATGATGGGAAAGATAAATTTCATCTGCGTATTCATAGCTTTTTGAAAATCATCTCCGCCGGTTTTTCCGTCTTTATGATTTTCCACCCCCGAGGTTTTCTTGTTTGCTTCTACTACCTCTGGGGTAGGTGAAGCTGGAACCATTGCTTGAGTCTGCAAATACTGTAAAAGAGCTGTTAATAGAGGCAAAATATAATAATACCATTGTCCAGCTTTTGCCGGCGACAGTGCCAAATTAAATCCAAAAAACCAGGGGTCGATGGCCTGGATCTTAAGAACGGGATGATAAAGAACCTTATTTATCTCTAGGATTATCTTTGTTAATTTCCCATTAAGTAAAAATAAAGAAAGTGTATTATACAAAGCGATAAAAACCGGAATCTGAATAATCATAAAAAGACAGCCGGAGGCTGGGTTTATTCCGGCCTGTTGGTAAAGTTTCATGTGTTCCTCCTGCAATTTTTTCTTATCGCTTTTGTGCTTTTGAGATATGCGGTCCAGATGGGGTTTCAAGTCCTGCATTTTTTTGCTTGTCTCAAGCTGTTGTTTGAAAAAAGGATGCAGCAGCAAACGGATAACAGCTGTCAAAGCGATAATCGCCAAACCAAATGCTCCGGGAATTTTGAGAAAAAGAAAGATTTTATAAAAAAAGACCAATAAATTAAGAATCGGAAAAACAAAAATTGTGTTGAAAAAATTTGGAGCAAGCATAATATTTAATACGAATGATGCGAATCTTTATGCAAATGCCGCGAATTATTCTAATTCAGATTTTATTTGCATAATTAGCATCATTGGCATAGTATTTGTAGATTGGCATTATACTGTGATTCTTTTCCTTCCCTTCCTTCTTCTTCTTTTTAAGACTCTTCTGCCATCACGGGTAGACATTCGTTTTAAAAAACCATGCTTTCTTAGTCTTTTTTTCTTTTTTGGCTGCCAGGTCCTTTTCATAAGATATTTAAATAACTGTTATTGAGTTAACGTGTTTGCGGGTTAACGTGTTATTTTTTTAACTCGTTAACGCGTTAACTCTTTAACTTCTGTAACAATATTGAACTTTTTTCTCCATAGAATGTCTTCCAAACAGCTTCAGTCACAAAAGGTATAAACGGGTGAAGCATCTTTAAATTTTCAAAATATACTTTTTCTAACTCATTAAGAACTATAATGTTACCATTTCTTAACTCTTCTTTCAATTCTTCCAAATAAAAATCGGCAAACCGATGCCATAAAAACTCATAAACCAAACCTAAGGCTTGAGAAAATTTATAAGAATCCATAAGGCTTAAATATTTCTTTTTTTCCAGTTTATACTCTTTCTGGAGATTTTTGAGTGTCTGAGTTTCCTCTTCGCTACGCTCCTCGGAATGACGGAGGACAGGATTTAAATTTTTGGGTTTTGGATTTGGGATTTGATTGGAAATTGGAAATTGGGGTTTGGAAATTTGGTTTAGATATATGAATCGTCCAATGTTCCACACTTTATTGGTAAAATTCCTCATTCCAATAATTTTCTCCTCTGCTAAATTTACTTTTCCACTTTCTGAAATCCCAAAAAAAAGTGAAGCTCTAAAAGCATCTGCGCCGTATTTATCTACTAGATCAACAGGATTA
>MGAI01000044.1:0-717 GCA_001789695.1 Candidatus Roizmanbacteria bacterium RIFCSPLOWO2_01_FULL_37_16
CATAAAAAAGATAAAATTAAGTTTTTTTATAATAGTCGAGGGTCTTTATACGAAAGCGTATATTGGAATAAAAAAGCTTTTATTAGAAAATTTATTACAAAAGAAGAATATAACCATATTCTATTAGAGCTACGAAAACTTCCTAAAGAGATTAATAACTTGATAAGATTGACGAGTCAAAATCTTAGTGAATAATAACAATTAACTATTATCAATTAACAATTGTGACTGAGATGAAAATCAAAACCGCGCTTGAAAACATCAAAAACTATAAAATATACCTCCAAGTTGAGACTGCCGTTCATGAGTTTTTGCAAAAAAAAGGTTATCTGAAATTAGATTTGCCGGTTTTAGCGCCGGTTTTAATCCCCGAATCATATCTTGAGATTTTTGAGACAGAGTTTAGATATCTGAATAAGAAACAGAAGCTTTATCTTACTCCTTCACCAGAGTTATTTCTGAAAAGATTGTTGGCAAGGGGAATCGGAGATTGTTATTATTTGGGAAAGGCTTTCAGAAATAGTGAGCCAAATTCAAGTTTTCATTCGTCTGAATTTACCATGCTTGAATACTACCGCGTTGGTTTTTCTTACCTTCAACTTGCTGATGAGATTTTGGAGATGATGAGATATATTTCTTCACGTTGTCATCCTGAACTCGTTTCAGGATCTGATTTCAGTAAAGCAAAAAGACAAATGCCGGGACAAGTTCGGCATG
>MGAI01000044.1:728-5627 GCA_001789695.1 Candidatus Roizmanbacteria bacterium RIFCSPLOWO2_01_FULL_37_16
ATAATTAAATTCCAAGATAATAAAATATCATTAGATAAATGGGAAAAATTTACGGTTGCGGAAGCGTTTGAGAAGTTTGCCCAAATTTCAGAGAAAGAATTATTCAGTGATAAATCATTCATGAAGAAGGCAGAAAAAAAAGGCTATAAAGTAGAAGGGTTCTCATTTCAAGATGTTTTTTCTCAAATAATTTCCCAAGAAGTAGAACCTAAGTTAGGCGAGAACGGTTATCCCACTTTACTTTATGATTATCCGGTAGAGGTTGCTTCGCTTGCGAAGTTAAATAAAGACCAAAGAACTGCTAAGCGCGTAGAATTTTATATAAACGGGATAGAGATAGGCGGATGTTGCGAGGAACTTAATAATTGGGTTGAACAGAAAATGAGATTTGAAAATCAGATAAAAAAAAGGAAGAGAGTTTCGATGATAGATTACAAAGTTGACAGTGGGTTCATCAAAGCGTTACAATATGGCCTACCAGATTGTACAGGAGCGGGAATTGGATTTGAAAGATTGGCGATGATCTTTGCTAATGTTGATTCGATAGATAAATTAAAATTAATTAATATATATTGATTTAGATAAATCAGAGACTCGGAAAGCCAGATTGATTAGATGATCAGCAAAAAACAGATCTGGTTTTCTGAAATATCCGAAAAATCTGAATCTCTGGATTAATCCAAGCTATTATGAACATAAATGCTGGAAATTTAAAAAAGGGAGACTTTATAAAATATCAAAATGAAATATGGCAAGTACAAAAAGCTGAATTCTACTCTCCAGGAAAAGGATCAGCTTTAATGAAGACAAGAATAAAAAATTTATTATCTGGAAAAAATATAGAGTTCACCTTCAAATCTAACGAAACTGTCGAAACTGTAGATATCGATAGCATTGAGATGCAATTCCTTTATAAAGACGCTCAAAATCTTCACTTTATGAATGAAAGAACTTACCAACAGTATACGCTTCCTCTAAAAGTAGCCAGCGAAGCTGCAAATTTTTTACAGGAAGGAAAGAAATATTTCGTTTATTTGCATAATGATAATCCTCTTTCGCTAAGACCACCAGCCAGTGTCAGATTGAAAGTAATAGAAACAGAACAAGCTGTTAAAGGAGATACGGTAACAGGAGCAAGGAAACCTGCAAAACTTGAGACTGGGGTAATCATCCAGGTTCCTTTATTCATTAAAAATGGAGATACGGTTGCTGTTAATCCGGAAACGGGTGAGTATGTAGAGAGAGTAAAAATATAAATATGATACGAATGATGCGAATCTTTATGCCTGCCCGCAACGCTTCGCTTGCGATAGCAGACGGGTAAATGCCGCGAATTATGCTAATTCTCTTATTATTCGTATAGTTTGCATCATTTGCATATCATTTTCCAGATTGGCATTATATTTATGTTATCGGTTGGTGAAATCCTCAAAAAACAACGTGAGAAACTAAGTATTGAACTTAACCAAGTTGAGAAACAGATTAAAGTTAGGCAAAAATTTCTCAAGGCAATCGAGGAGAATAACTGGAACATTTTTACCTCAAAAGTATATGTTGAAGGAATTATTAATAATTATTCTAAATTTTTAGAATTAGATTCGAGAAAAACCCTAGCTTTTTTTAGACGCGATTATGAAAAGCAGGAGATAATAAAATTTAAAAGCAGGGTGGTAAGTCGTTATCTAACGCCTGAGACTAAAAAGATAGTTTTAACTCTTTTAATTTTAGTCTTTCTTTTATTTATTGGCTATTTCGGTTATCAGCTCAAACTCTATTTTTCGCCCCCGAAAATAACTATTCTTGCACCAAAGGTTGAAACTTTTAAAAAAGCAGACAGGGTAAAAATATTAGGTAAGACGGAGAAAGATGCGGCAATTACAATTTTTGGTGAGAGGATTTACCAAAATGAGAGCGGTATATTTGAGTTTAATTTTCCACTTCATAAAGGAAAAAATGAATTAGTTATCGAGGTGATTGGGGCAAATGGAAGAAAAGCAATAATTAAAAAAGACTATTTTAGAAGAGAATAGTAAAATTATTAATTAAATAAAATTTTTGAGGTTTTTAACGTTTTTTACATTTGAAGAAGTATATATATATTTAAAACCAAACCTTTTTGCTTCTTTGACAATTTTTTCCTCAAGATAAGCCTTCCTTACTTCACCTAAAAGTCCAACCTCTCCAATAAAAAGTGATTTTGGGGTAAGTGGTATATTTTTTAGTGACGAAAGAAGTGAGGCTAAGAGTCCAAGATCAGAAGCTGTTGATTTGACTTGAACACCGCCTACAACATTTACATAAATATCAAATTTATCTAACGGGTGGTTTAAGTATTTTCGTACCACCGCCAGAAGAAGGAGAACTTTGTTGTAATCTAGGCCTTTGACAACCCTTCTTGGGACAGGTAGGATGGTTGGTACAGCCAAAGTCTGTATTTCAAAAAAAAGAACTCTCTTTCCTTCGGCAACAGCGATAATAGACTTTCCGATCTCTCGCTCGTTATTTTCAATAAAAATTAACTGGTTAGATACCTCAGTTAAACCAACTTGACCCATCTCAAAAATTCCTATCTCGTCCGTTGGTCCAAATCGATTTTTACTGGTGCGCAATAGTCTAAAGTTTGATTCTTTTTCACCCTCAAAACTTATAACACAATCAACCAGATGTTCTAAAGTCTTCGGGCCTGCAATTTCTCCGCCTTTAGTGATGTGGCCGACGATAATCATAACCGTCTTAATCTTTTTAGCCAAGTTTATTAACTTACTAGCAGATTCCTTAAGTTGGGAAATATTACCTGGAGGTCCCTCAACTTTTTTTGAATAGACTGTTTGAATAGAGTCAATCACGATAACATCAATTTTATTTTTAAGTTGCCCCAGCGCTTCAACGATACCCTCAACCTGAAGATCATCAGAAAAGAAAAAATTGGATAGATTTATTTTTAATCTCTCTGCTCGTTCTTTTATTTGTTCGGCTGCCTCCTCACCCGAGATATAGACGGTTTTTATATTTGATAACGCTTGAAGAAGAAGAGTAGATTTACCTACTCCAGGTTCACCTGTTAGAAGAATCACTTCTCCAGGAATCATACCGCCACCAAAAACTCTATCGAACTCAAAAACTCCAGCTTTTATTCTATCCTTTTTCAATGACTGGATTTTATTAAAAGGTATCAGGTTTAGTTTTTTTAAGGGTTCGGTATCTTTCGTTTCTTCATCAGTTTGTTGAGTAAGTGTATTATACTCTCCACAGTTTGGACAGCGACCAAGCCAGGATGCAGAACCATAACCACAGTTGGAACAGATATAAATTGCTATAAGAAAAACTCAGAATTTATAATTCAAAATTCAGAATTAAATCTAGAAAGTAGAATTCTAAATTCTAGATTTGAACATCACATCTTATTCACAGTCTTTATCCCTAACAAATACAATCCATTCTTTATGACTTGTCCTGTCGCTTTAGTTAAAAGCAGACGAAAAATTCTTATCTTTTCTTCAGTCAGCAAAATCTTATGTTTCTGATAAAAAAGATTATACTTCTGAGCTAAATCATAGAGATAATTTGCTATAAGATTCGGGGAAAAATTCCTCGCAGCTTCATAGACAGTTTCAGAATAATTTGCTAGCGTTCGTAGTAAGTCCCTCTCTTCCTTTTCCAATTTTGCTATACCATTGTTGATCCACGTGGTACCGAGATGGTAAGTGGATTTGTTGAGCACACTCTGGGTACGGACAAAGGTATAGAGAAGATATGGGCCAGAGTTGCCTTCAAGAGAAATTGACTCGTCGAAATCAAAAGCGATCTCTGCGCTGATATGATTTTTGAGAAAAGAGTATTTAACGGCAGCTACTGATATTGCCTCTGCCGTATCCTCATCACATTTGAAGTCTTTCAAAATTCTTTTTTTAGCCTCATCAAGTAGCCACGGACCCTCAACTACAACTCCAGACCTAGAAGACATTTTACCCTGTTTTAAGCGCACCCAGCCACCTATATGATGCATTTGTTTACCTTTGTATTTTTTGGGATTTAAAAGTTCTTCTACCTTAAATGTAACCTTGAAAAAACTCGATTGTTCTGGTCCCACAACATGAATGCATTTATCGATCTCACCGAATTCTGAAAATTCTTTTTCAGCCAGAGCAAGCTCTTTGCCTTCATAGGTTGGAATTCCAAGTCTATTTAAAAAGACTCTGGTATCTAATGCGTAAGATTTGCCATTAAAAACAATTGCGCCCTCACTTTTTTCTAAAATACCTTTTTCAAGTGCCTCTTTAGTAATTTGAGTTCCTTTGTTTGACATTTCACTCTCAAAATAAAGGCGGTCAAATTTTGTATATACTCGCTTATAGATTTCATCAAAATAGTCTAAGCTCCATTGTCTCGTTTCTTTCCAAAGAGGTATAACCTCTCCATTTTGTTCGTAGATCATTTTGTTTATTTCAATAATTTCTTTTTTTGCAATCTCATCAGTTTCATAGGCCTTGTTTCCTTCTGCATACATTTTTCCTAGAAACTCGATCTTTCCATGGAGTGTTTTTAAATTTTCGATTTTTGTCCGCCAGCTGGCGGATTGACTTTTAAGTTTGTACACACATTTTGCGATATGAAGTCCCACATCTCCTTGGTAATTCGCTCTTATGACATTATTGCCTACTGCTTGTAATATTCGACAGATTGCCTCACCAGACGATATATTTCTTAAATGACCTATGTGAAAGAGCTTATGGGTGTTAGGATGGGCAAACTCGATCATTATTTTTTTGTTTTTACCTAAGTGAAAGGAGGGAAAATCAAATATTTCCTGAGTTATTTTACGAGCATAGTTGAGAAAATAATTTGTATTTATCCAGAAATTAATAAAACCTGGTTTTACTACTTCAATTTTTTCAATAA
>MGAI01000045.1:0-228 GCA_001789695.1 Candidatus Roizmanbacteria bacterium RIFCSPLOWO2_01_FULL_37_16
AGTTTAAGAATAAGGGTAATTTTTTTCTCTTTACCTTTTTGCCCCGGACTGGCTTTACGGGGAGTTTGATAAGTTGAGGTTTTAAAATAACTATTTCCATGTCCACCATCTCCGCCCTGGCAGATTAAAACACTAGATATAGATTTTGTCAAGGTAATTTCTTTATTGGTTTGAGTATCAATTATGGTTGTATTAGTTGGAACCGATAAATATAAATTATGTCCTCCT
>MGAI01000045.1:258-5475 GCA_001789695.1 Candidatus Roizmanbacteria bacterium RIFCSPLOWO2_01_FULL_37_16
TGACCATCTTCGGCTTTAAATGAAGTTGTTTCTGTATACTTTTTTAAATCCATAGAATTTGAGGTAGTAATAAAATATATATTTCCACCTTTACCACCATTTCCGCCGCATGGCCCCCTTTTATTGATAAAAAAGGCCACCTTTCCGGATCCACCATTACCTCCTTGAACTGTTATTCCAGCCTCATCTATAAACATAATCTTGTATCTATTATATCGTGATTAAGTAGATATTGATTGAAAAAATTATTGACATGTTCTAACTTCAGTGATAATAGGGAGTTAAATTACTTTAAATTATTCTTTTGTAACCGGAGTTTTCTTTTTGGGGGTTTTCGTTTTCTTTTGGGTAATGATTGTTATATTCTCTGGTTTTACTATTGTTTCTTTCTCTCCTTTTACGGGGGTAACCGTAAGCATCTTTAATATTTTGTCTAATTTACGGTTAATTACCTCAAACTGTTCGATATTTTGTGGTCTTGACTCGCTTCTTCTTTCAAAATCGGGCCTTCTTGAGCTTCTGTCTTGAAATCTTCTTGATTCGCCTCTACCGCCTTGATTTCTAAAACATTCGCTGCAATAAACGGGTTTACTGCCAGTTGGCTCAAAAGGAACTTCACAATTTCTTCCACAATTGCTGCAAACGGCTTTATACATTTCTCTTTCCCCGCCACGACCGCCAAAACTTCGCCTTCCGAAATCCCTTCGGTTAAAGTCTCTTCTTGACCCCGGTCTGTCGTCTCGATTAAATCTTCCCATAATCCGCATGTTAACATACTGTTAATGTAATAACAAGCGCCACAGACTATAAAGAAGGTGTGATACCGCTCTTTTTTACTTTTGGGAAAAATAATACGAAGGATTTAGTTGGTAAAATTTAACTATTTATGAACTCTTCTTTTTTTATACTTTAAAATACTTTCTGGTAGATAACGACAGTTTCGTTTCGGATAACCGAGATATCCGAAAGGGTATGAATTTATTTAGTTTAAAGATGTAGTGAGTAAGACGGTAGAGTAGAGGAAGTAATATTTAGTAGTAGATTGCTTTCTCGCTCTAAATCATTTAAATCATCCTCATCTTCTATCCATTTGTAAGTTCGAAAATTCCTTCGATAAACTCAGGACTATAGCGTCCAGTCGGGCGAGCAATTTCTACGGATTTCTTCGCTTTTCTTCTGATGTGATATTGTATATTTATATATTTCACCTATAATACCTCTTAGTGTTAAAAAAACTATTCCTTTTAGTACTATTTTTAATAATCACCTATCCTGTTCAGGCTGTTAATTGGCCACCTGAAGTCAAACCGGAACAGGGAAAAGCATCTGGTACGATCGGAATCGGGGATGATGATAAGCTAAACGTCACCATCGACTTTTGGAACGTTGGTGAGGTGGGTGGCGGTGATTACGGGAAAGTCATAGTTGACATTAGATGTACGCAAAAAACTATTGGTGACGGGTGGCAATGTGTAGCAGATGATGAACCTCCTGAGATTGGAACTTTCAGCGGCGGACCTAATGGGAAAATTACCATAAACGGAGAAACAAATATTCAACTGGTTAATGGGCAATATTTTAAGTCAACTCTTGAGAAAACATTTCAGGCTACCGTGGAAAATCCGGAGATATTCTCAAAATACAGATGGAGTATGGATGAATCGATTCCTATTCCGGAAATTAAAGAGGGAAAATATGAGGTTGAGACGTACGATAGTAGTCTCCGCTTCAGCGATCTTTACGGTCAGGTAGAGGTTATCATCCCCAATCCTGACGGAACTTACGATGAAGATGCGGACTGGAATCTTGCTAAAATAGATATGGAGTTACCGCCTGGTACGCGCATTAAGGTCAGTGAAGAAAGCGGCTTGATGCTCTCGTTTCCTAACATGACCACTATTATCGTCGGGCCGGAAACGGAGATTATTCTCGTTTCAACTGATCCGCAAAAAAGTGTGATGCAACTGCTTTACGGAGATTTAAAAGCGAACGTCACAAAAATGATGAAAGACGGCTCCATGCAAGTAGAAATGAGCCAGGCGGTTGCCGGTATAAAAGGAACGAGGTTTATCTTAAACGAAACAAAAACAGAATCATCAATCCGGGTTACTGAAGGAACGGTAAAATTTATCAGCAAAAGTACAGGCGTATCTGTTGATGTGGGTAAAGGAGAATCGGTTACCGCCTCTTCACAGGGCTTGTCAGAAAAAACAACCTTTGATCCTGCTAAAGAAGAAGAAAAATGGCAAGAGCTGGCAAACGGTATTAAGAAAACTAACCCCAATATTTTCAGCAACAAGAATACTATTTATATCTTGGGCGGAATTATCATCACTGCAATTGTAATAGGTTTCCTGCTATTAAAATTCAGAAGACATAAGAAATAGCGGTTTGCAATTTCTTAATTTCTTCCCACCTCTGTCTTAGTTCTCCAATATATCTCAAATCCTGAAACGCTTGGATAACTTGTACGTAAACTATAATTATATTAATTCTATGTTCAGGGAACCAGAGTAATTAGGAAAAGAAACTAGTGATGGTGATTTTCTAATTGTATTTCTAAACCTTTTACAGCTTTTTCAACTGCGTGGATAAATTGAACGTAAGCCTGAATAAATTCACGGCCAGTATTTACATCATCGACGTCATATTCCACATTCTCCTTAACTTTATGGAATAAGTGTCTGACGATTTCTTTTGCTTGCGCTGAAGAAATTTTGCTTAAAATCTTATCAATTTCTCCTGTCTCAACGATTTCATCTGCCAAAACAATTTCCGGTTCTATTGTTCCTGCAGGTTTAATACCTTCGTAGTTTACTCCTTCTCCCTCCCGATGTATTCTGACTAAAGTCTCAAAAAACTCCAGATTAGCCCTATCTTTTTCCTCTTTAGACTTGGCTTTTCTTCTTTTATTTAGTGCTCTTTTGAGGGCTTTTCTTATTGCATCTTCGTCTTCCGGCTTTACCCAAATGAGGACATAGTTGACGTTATCAGTTTCTAGGGCTTTTCGGGCTGCTTTTACTACCGGACCATCAAGCGTGTCACAGTGAGCTGTTACTTGAGAGGGATAAATAAATAGAGCCAAAATGAAAAAAATGGCAAAACTGGAAAGAGTAAAAATAAATCTTTTCACTATCTCTATTTTAATACTCTTAAGGCTTATGATCTTCTAAGGATTCTTTTACAGTCTCGAAGGCGTATTTATATAGCGTTATCACTCTAGCTTTTTGTCTAAACGACGGTGGGACAATCAACAATGCTTCTTCTTTTTTGTCTAAATCAACTGTTATCCAGGCTTTATGAACATTATCCGAGCAGCCCCAGTCGGCGTTGGTTAAAAAGTGTGAGCCGGTTGTCTTGAAAACTCTTATCGCCTCGTCACAAGCTTGTTTATTATTATCATGCGAAACCTCAATTAAATATCTAGACATAGAGTTAAGTATAACATTTATAGTGATAAGAATCACATACATTTAAAAACTTCAGGTTTATACTCTTGCCAGTATCTACTATTTAAATCTACAAAATTCGAGAGGGGGTGAGAAAGTTTGAAAAAAAGTTATATTATTTTGACTCTTCTGTTCATTTTTACCCTGACAATTTTTGTTACTTTGTTTCCTTCAAAAACCAAAGCACAAGTTACAGCGGCTGCGTGCCCTTCAGGACTTGTTAGTTACTGGAGGGGTGATGGAGATACGACTGATTCTATTGGACTAAACAACGGTCAATTTGTCGACAATGCACAATTTACAACCGGAAAAGTCAATCAAGCGTTCAACTTTGATGGAGGATATTTCAAGTCAGGCTCGCTGAATCTGCCTACGGGTAACGCCCCCAGAACCTTGGAATTTTGGGTTAAAAGCCCAAACATGGCTGTCGGCGACACTTTCTTAGCAGGTTGGGGTAATAATGCCAATTATCAGATGAGCTCTATTTTTTTAGGATGGGCCAATCAACGCTCTAGTCGGTATGCTTCTTGGGAATTTGGAACGTCTGTTATCGGTTCGGTTTTAGCAAATGATACCTGGTACCATTTAGCCATGACTTATGACGGGACAACGAATTGGGATGCGGTTAAAATTTATCTTAACGGCGCGCGGGACACTGAATCATGGTATCCTTATGTAACGCAAAACCTAATTACTCCACCGGGCACTGACTTTATCATGGCATTTAATTCGTTTTTTGAGGAATACTATAAATCACATCCAGATGGACAACTAGACCATAGGTTTCATGGAGCAATGGATGAGGTAGCAGTATTTAATTACGTTTTGACCGAAGCAGAGATCAATCAACACTATCAAAATGGTGTTGCCGTGCTTCCGTACTGTGAGCCAACCGTCAACGTCGCAATTGACATTAAGCCAGGAAGCACTTCTAACTGTTTCAACAATAATGGATACGGAGCTTTACCAGTCGCAATTTTGGGGAGTAGTAATTTTGACGCAAACCAAGTAAATCCAGAAACCGTGGCGCTAAATGGAATGGTGGTTAAAGCAGTCGGCAAGAGCAATAAACTTCTTGCGCATATAGAGGATACCAATAGCGACGGATTCATGGACATGGTGGTTCAGATACAAGACGCAGACGGCGCCTATGCGTCAGGAGAAACGCTGGCAACACTGGCGGGGAAAACTTTTTCTGGCAAAGACATCAAAGGAACTGATACTATTTGTATAGTTCCGTGAGCTTATTAAGAGATTGATCTAACTTTTACGCCAAGGAGATTGGTAAGTTTTTGTTATGATATTAATTCATGAAATTAGTAAAAAATGTAGATGAATACATAGCAGATGCCCCAAAAGAAATGAGGGAAAAGCTTAGAGAAATTCGGACAGCGATTAGGTCAGGCGCGCCTAATGCGATTGAGAAGATAAGTTACGGGATGCCACACTAATAAGCATCTGGTCAAATTCCATCACATTTTTAAAAAACTTAAGATACGCAGGCTTGTTTCTCCAAGGACCAATCCAGTAAGCAAAAACTGCAAGAGCAAATTCAACTGGACGCCAATAAGGTGCAAGATCAATTATTGCCGGTGGAAGATTTTTGAAACTAAAATATTATCAGGATTTAAGTCTCCATGGATAAGTTGGTGTATAATAGAGTCATCAATATGGCTCAAAAAGTAATCGGTGCGGTTATAAGCTTTCTTGTTTTAGGTTTTGTCGGATATTTCATCTTTACAAACATAATAAATAAATCGCCTAAGAC
>MGAI01000046.1 GCA_001789695.1 Candidatus Roizmanbacteria bacterium RIFCSPLOWO2_01_FULL_37_16
AGTTTTTCGATTAATTTTGCGATTTTTACTTTGTCATTTTGAATTCTTGAGATAACGGGGAATAGTACCCGGCTGATATTGTCCATAATAATTCTTATGGGAGATTCTGCCCATTTTTTAGCCCAACCGATATAACCTAAACCCGCAAATCCCAAAACTTTGCCTAAAAATAAAATTATAAGATCATCCTTAAATAATGCCAAAAACGAACTGGCTTGAAAGGGAATTCCGAAGGAAAGAAGCTGTCTCAAACTTTTCGTTGAAAGCCCTATTCTTGGAGTCCAAAATGAAATTGAATACATAGCTATTAATCCGACAATTGCTCGAGCTATTACTGCATAGGTAAAGCTCATAATTCCTAAATTAAATACAGCCAAAATTATGGCCAAAAGATAAAAGACAGTATTTTCTATAACTTGGACCACAACAATTTTTTGAAACTGAATTTTTCGCTCGAGAAATATTGATGGAATGGTTTTAAGTGAAGAGATAAAAAAAGCTAACAAAAGCCCCCAAAAAAGATAGACCCCTTCTTGGGGTAAACGGTAAAAATTTTTAATGAAAGCTGTCGAAATATAACCTATTAATATGAGAGTAATAATCAGGGTCTGTTGTGTGGTAAAGACGGTTTTTACATCGTCATCTGTGATTTCTTTTTTTTGGATGAGGGATGCGGCAAGACCAATGTCTGAAAAATAGTTAAGTAGAGAGATAATTGATAATACAGTTATGTATATACCAAAGATTGTAGGTGAGAGAAGAATAGTTAAGACCAGGTTTGCGGCTAAACCCAGTAAAGCCGAGTAACCGCTTTGAAAGAATAGACTTAAGACGCTTGTTATAATACTTTTATGCATAAGGCGAAAGCGTTAATTATTGATCTAACGCTACTTTTTATTATAACAGTTCCTGCTTTCATCAGGATTTTAAACAATCAATATTTCTCGATGCATGATGATCAGCATATTGTCAGATTATATCTTCTGGATCAGGGATTGAGGCAGGGATATCTTTACCCAAGATGGGTTGAAGGACTTGGTTTTGGATTTGGCTATCCGCTTTACAATTTTTATCCTCCGCTTGTTTATTATCTTGCTGAAGTATTTCATTTATTGGGATTTTCTTTAATTTGGTCAATAAAATTGGTTTTTATCTTTGGATTTTATCTTGGAGCGGTAGGAATTTATTTATTGGTTAAAAAATTAACCAATAGATCATCAGGGTTGTTAAGTGCAACACTATACACTTATTTTTTCTATCATGCAGTTTTAATTTATGTAAGGGGAGCCTTGGCAGAGTTTTTTAGTTTGGCAATCTTACCTTTTGTTTTTTTAACTTTAGACAATTTGGCTAATGAGAGTAATTGGAAGAAGGGGATTTTTTTTGGAGTAAGTTTAGCGCTTTTAATTTTATCCCATCCTTTGATAGCCCTACCCTCGATGATATTCGTAGTATTTTTGTTTTTATTTTATTTGATTAAATCGAAGTTCAGCTTTAAATTTGTTTATTTGTTTATTTCTGGGATATTCGTGGGTTTATCCCTATCAGCTTTTTTCTGGCTACCTTCTTTTGTGGAAAGAAAATTTACTCTGACAGATACAATTCTAACTGGAGAGCTAGCAAGCTACAAACTTCATTACATTTATCCTCAACAATTTATCTATTCTCCTTGGGGTTATGGCGGATCAGCCACAGGATTAGCCGATGGTGTAACTTTCCAACTGGGAAAGATTCATATAGGATTAGCAATTTTATCCATAATTTTATCCAGCATTTATTTTATTAAAAATAAGAAAATCAATCATGCCACTAACTACTTTCTACTCACCACCTTGCTACTAGTAATTAGTCTCTTTATGACTACAGGGTACTCTTCATTTATCTGGGATAGGTTCAAATACCTTTGGTATTTGCAATTCCCCTGGAGATTTTTAACTTTTACAGCAATTTTTATCTCTATCGTTGGAGGATATTGTCTTTTTTTTATGTTTAGATTGTTAGAAAAGTATCTTGAACCTCGGGGGTTAAAGATATTACTTTGGCAATCTATTTATTATCTTTTTGTAATTTTCCTGATTTTGGGGACAATCCTTGTTTACAACAAATACTTCAAACCTCAGAGATTTTTTTATACGACTGATAAAGAAAGAACGTCATTTGATGAAATTGTATGGCATATCAGTAGAACTTCTTATGAATTTGTACCCAAAGAGGTTAAAACCAAAAAATCGGAGTTAAATACGACAGTTTTAGATATAGATAAGAAGGATTTGCCTAAAGAATCTTATCAAGTACTTAACGGACAAGCTGATGTGAAAAAGATTAGGAATAATTTTGGAGAAAAAAATTATTTAATTCAGGCAAAAACTCCCATCAAGTTTAGGTTGAATACTTACAATTTTCCCGGTTGGACAGCTTATCTGAATAGAAAAAAAATTCCTATTAATGACATTAACGATTTGAAATTGATTACGGTCAGTCTTCCCGTAGGGAGAAACGATCTTAAGTTTATCTTTGAAGATACTAAGGTAAGAAATATTGCAAATTCGATATCCATATCTACTTTTGTTTTTATTGTCATACTGAATTTATTTCAGCATCTGCGTTTTTCTAAAATCAGATCCTGAAACTAGTTCAGGATGACAAAATAAATATTATTTTGTCAGCTCAAAAAGATAAATAGATGATTTGTTGCCAGGTTTATCTATTCTTTTGATAAATCTAAGAGGCCAATTTTGAGGGAAGCCTTTTTTCTGAGCAAAAACTGCATAAACATAATTTTTCTCGAGCTCCTTTTGATTCTCCAATAGTTCTTTTTCCTGCAGCGGCCAGTAACCCTTGATGAAGATTCTGTCGCCGGGTTTTGTGAAAACGTCAAGAACGTCTCCAATAAGACCGAAATTGCCTTCAGCCAGAAGGATGACCTGCTTTTCTTTTGACTTTTCACGAGCGAAATCAACTATATCTTTTACTTCCCAACCGGCAGTTGCACCCTCGATATATTGGCCTCTATCTATTTCAGGAAAAGGAATTTTTGCATAGTTAAAAAGTATCGTGTAATTGTAGTAGGAGAAAAAAACAAAAAGCAAAGTAGTTAATAGTAAGTAGCTAATGGTTAGGAATCGTTTATTCAACTGTGAGAAGTAATAACCGGTAAGGATTACAAATACACTGGCAAAAAAAATTAAATATCTTGGGAAGATAACTTTGGAGAAAAAAGCTATTGCAAAAAAGGGAATTAAAATCCAAGAAACAAGATACAAACTCAACTTCCTATCCTTTTTAAATAGTTGCCATAAACCTAATGCGGCAAAAATGACTAATATAAAGCCGGATTCATTTATGACATATTCGGGGATGATTTTAATATTATGGAAAAAATTTTCGAAAGGGTTTTTGAGAAATTCTTCAAAAGTCATGACAAAAGTAGTATTTTTTTGAGCAACGTAGTGAAAGAAAGGGGAAAGGCGTTGTACATTGTAGATTATAAGCGACAACGCAGCTGAGATAAAAAATAATAAATAATAATTAATAAATTTACGAACATTCTCAACCAATTTATTACCAAGAGTAAGAAGGGGAGCAAATAAAGATAAAGCCAAAAATATTCTTACCGACGATTTAGCTAAAAGCGAAATTCCACTAGTTAATCCTAATATTAATGCAACATCTAGTCTTTGAGTTTTGGCAAGGAGTATTGAGAGAAAAAGTATCCAGATAAAACCAGCGTTTACTGCCGAATCAACCAAAGCCATGCGGTCATAGAAGAGAAAATAAGGAGTGAATATATATAAAAAACTTCCGAGGAAAGCTGTCTTTTTGTTGAATAGATAGTAAAGTATCGTAAACATTCCTACTAAACCGACAAATCCGCTTGCAACGGAAAAAAGTCTACCAGCAAGAAGGGCGTTATTAGGAAAAAGTTTTAGGAACGGAATTGTTCCCCAGGTTTGAAGCGGTTGTTTTCCGTCAGTTAAGGAAATAAATCTCCAACTTGCATTTTGCCAGGCCACCTTTGCCCAATGAATATAAATGCCTTCGTCAGAAAAAATAGGAAATTGATCGAGATTATATAGTCTTGTTAAGAAATAAATAAAGATAAGAAGAAAAATTAAGAAAAAGTCCTTCTTGCTTAAATTTTTTTTAATCCAGGCGATAACTGCAAAAATATCAAACATGTTTTAGCTTATTATACTACTGCTTAAATAGATAGTAAGAATTAAAGTTTTTTAACTTTACAAACTGCTTATTTTTTGTAACTAAGTCCAGGTCGTCTTCTCGAATTGCTAGGCAACGATAATCAGGAAATGACAAAAGATTTTTTATCAAAAGATTTTCATGGTAATAAAAGGCCACATCTTTACTAAAATAATAGACCATTGAAGGATGATCACCCCATTGTTTGGTGGAACTTATTGTCAGTTCTAGATCTTCTAGAGTTTTGATTGCTTCGCGGGTTTCTTTGCCAACTAAAACAGTTAATGAGTCGCAGTGGTTTCTAGCATAAAGGGCAAGATGATAGTAATCCTCTGGTTTAGAGTAGAAGGTGGTGAAGAAGTTAGTCTTAATGAAGTTATTATTAATTACATAAAATATCAAGATACAAGATACAAGATACAAAATGACTTTTTTGTTTTTTAACAAAGTAAGTGGGTAAACAGAAAGGAAGGCAAATTGGGGGATAGCAGGATAGATATACCAGAATATTTTGGTTTTTGTGAGATTGAGAAAGATAAACCAAGGAAATAGAAAAAGCGAATACATCAGTCGGTCGGTGGTCAGTTGTCGGTTTAAAAATCGCCAAACAATTAGTGAAAAACCGATTACTGAAACACCGAAAAACCATCCAAGTTGTTCACGTATTAGATCTATATAATAAGTTCTTTGACCGAAGTGGGATTCGATTGAAGCAGTGACTCTTCTAAAGTGGGTCTCGACTATATGCTGTTGCCAAAAGTCTTTGCCGAAGATTACTAACATAATTACATACCAAAAAGATAATATTCCAACCTGGATTAAAATTTGTTTTATTAACCGCTGAGGTTTTCCCATCTCTTGGTTGCTATTTAACCTCAGGGGTTTAAGAAAAAGGAGAGAATAATAAGCAAGCATTATACCTGTAGGATAGAAACCGAGTAAAGATTTGCTTAAAACTCCAACTGTTAAAAAAAATAAACTTAACCAAAAATTTTGAACAAATAATATATATCCGAGCCAACCAATAATAAGGAATACATCCAAGTTCACAATTTGTGATCGTTGAAGAAAAATTGGCGTAAATGCTGTTATTACAACGGCTAAAAATGCGATTAATTTTTGTTTTACTGCTTTTAGAAATACAGAATAAATAAATACTAAAGCTAAAAGAGAAAGGAATAAAGCGGTTATTCTAAGAGAAATTTCAGGCTGGATAAATGGAGTAAGCTTCATAATAATCCCAAAAAACAAAAATGGAAGGGGAGGCTTGTCAAACCAGGGATTTCCTTGCCAGAGTGGAACTAACGATTTATTTTCAATTATTTCTTTGGAGACTTGTACGTTGATCGATTCATCCCAGTCATAGAAAGGAGTGGGATGCGTGATCAGTTTAAAACTGATCACTATAAAATAAAAAGATAGAAAAAAAATTAATAGTAAATGAACTTCAATTGCATTTTTAAGCTTAATTCTCATTTAGTCTCACTTTGTCATCCTGAATTCATTTCACCGCGTCTGACGCGGTTTCAGGATCTGATTCTGGGCAAGCCTGAATGACGAGACAGATTCCGAAACAAGTTCGGAATGACACGTTCTAACATTTTACCAAAGTAGATTGCAATAATAATATTAAGAGGCACAAAAAGAAGAAGCAAATAGCGGGGATAAATCGGGGTTACGAAAAGAAAAAGATTATAAACAATTAAGAAGCTAGTTAACAATACTGTCAAATCATCTTTTCTAGCTTTTTTATCTTTCATAAATTTAATTGCGGATATCAGTCCTAAAATAAAAACAACAGGCCAGAGTATTGACCAGTATTGATAGTGAATTATTGGATATCCATCGGTCCAATATCTCCAATTGTTAAAGAAGATCAGATTAAGATAACTACCAAGCAGTTTTGAAATCTCTATTCGCGAACTTTTATAAAAAATAAAAATATATTTCTGGACACCCAAAAATCCTCGAAAAGTTCCTCCGTACAGGAAGTAAGCAACATAAGTAAAAACATAAGTTAAAAGCGAAACAATATTTAAGACCGCTAACTCAACGAATATTTTTTTAAAATCTATTTTCCTAATAAAGTAATAAATAAAAAGTACCAAATTCATAATAATAAAACTAACCAAAAAAAATTTGGATGAGATGAAATAACCTAAAGACAATCCGGCAGATAGTAAAAATAATTTAATCCCGGTTTTTTTATAGATAAGAAAGAAAATCATAAAAAGCAATAAAAATAAAAGCTGAAAAATATCAAGTTGTGGCGCATGAATAAGCTGGTCGCTAAATAAACTATTTATGGAAGTCAAGAAAATTGCGATTGATGAAGCGATAAGGGATTTTGTTGAATAATAAACGATATGAGATAGTACAAGAAGACTTAGAAATCCTACGATTAAAGACATGATTCTTTGGTTTTTAAATAAAATTATTGATAAACCAATTAGGTACTTTCCTAGATGCGCCGTCTCCGGATTTATAAGAATTGGGTTTAAACCTTTTATATATCTGTAACCTACATAAGTAAATAAATCTTCGTCAGAGATGACATTTTTTGAATTAGGGATTACCCACTGAGATTGATTATATTTCTTTTCAAAAATAGACGGATCAAATTTAGTTGTATATAAGTTTTTGTTTCTATAAACAACCGTCGACAAAAAGACTAGTGAGATAATAATTATTACAATTCCCCAACTTTTTCCCATAGCTTGAGTCTTAAAATTTTATTTAAGCTACCACTTAGCTCAAATGATTTTTTAAAGACGATTTTTTGATATTTGAAATAAGTTCTTAGGTCATAAAAAGCTGCAGCTAGAAATAGAACTAATAGAGAAAAGGCTACTAATAAATACAATTTAGATAGTTTTAATTCCGACTGAAACAGATAGATTAAACCGTTTGTTGTTAGATAAGCTGTCGAGACTGTGGCTGTGTATGTCCGTAAAATATTGGGGTTTTCAATAGGGTAAGTAAATAAAGCAGGTAACAAGCTTATAGCAAGATAGATTAAAAAAAACTGATTAAAGAAATTTTGCAAATTTAAAATGGCGACTAAAAATCCCAAGATAAAAAAAGCACCAACGACAGGATTGAAAGTTGGTTTACCTGGATAGTTGTGTCTGCCGTTTAGATCTCCCGCCAGATGGAACATCGATATTAGTTTAGTGATATTTTGACCAAAATAAGATAATTTTTCTCTAGTTGTTAGATTTTTGTCGTTTAAAAATAATTGTTCTTTGATTCTTATATCTTTGTGGGATAAAAAATAAAAAAGGAGAGGTGATACGATTGTTGTAAAAACAATTAAGAATATAAAGATATATTTTTTTAGGACACCTTTCTTTATTGAAAAAAATAAAAAAAAGAGTGGTAAAAGAAAAAAGATCCTGCCCGGATAGTATGAGTGAAATGCCAAACCAGAGAAAATAGCAGATAAGAGTAAATAAACAAGTTTGGATTTTTGTCTAAGACTACGATTTTGGGATTCCCAGAATGACAATTGGATGAATTTAATAAAAAAATAAATAGCAGTTAACTCTAAAAACAATAAAAATGTGGCTTCAAACGAAAACCTGGCAAAATTAAAGTACCAGCGCAAAGAAACAAAAATAAATGTGGCTGTAAATGGCATTAGAGATTGCATGTTTTTTTTAAATACGCCTTTTGGAAAATAAGAAATATTCGGAAATACCAGGCGAGCAATTAAGTAGAAAATAAAAACATTTAGAACAGCAAACAAAGCAGAGGGAAATCGCAAAGCAAAATTAGTAACTCCAAATGCTTTTAGAGATAAAAGAAGGAGATAAAAATATAAAGTTGAATGCCCGGTAGCTAATTGACTGTAAGGAGTATATGGTTTCCCATCAAGAGATAGAGCCAATCTTGCAAACTCAATTTCGTCCCAGGAAAGTTTTTTTGGGACTTGATTGAACTGAAAAAATACAATAAAACCAGAGATAAAGAAAAGGATGGTTAACTCGATGAGTATTCTTTTCATGCATTACGAGTATTGACGAAGGAAATCAAAATATTTAATTTTCAATATATCTTTTAGGGTTTCAAAGGAGTCTTTTATAAAATTTACGTTTTTAGTCTCTACGTGGAGCCAAGTGACAGGCACTTCTCTTATTTTATATCCAAGTTTAAGAGCGATAAACAAAAACTCGAGGTCAAATCCGGCAGTAACAGATGAACCCTCGGCTACTCTTTTATTATGAAACACTTTCAATCTGTCGATTATATTCAGCGCAGCTTTTCGTTTAAAAATTTTAAACCCACATTGTGTATCTTTGATTCCCTTAAGTCCGATTAAAAGGTCTCTGATTATGATAAATCCAATCGCCATAATTTTTCGTAAGATTGGGGCACCATATCTTTCACTATTTCTTGAACCAATCACAATGTCGTATTTGCCGATTTGTTCGATTAGTTTTTCAGATTCTTCGATAGGTGTTGCCAGATCAATATCTGAAAACATAACGAGATCCCCTTTTGCTTTTTCAACTCCTGTTATTATCGCGAAAGCTTTCCCTTGATGGTTATTTTCGGTCAAATTAAATTTTGGAAATTGAAGAAGATACTCGTCTTTAATAATTTTTTTTGAATGGTCGTTAGATCCGTCATCAACGATGTTGACTTCAAGAAATTTCGGATCATCTTTTGTGAAGTTACCAATCTTATCCAGTACCCCTTTTTGGATATTGGCTTCCTCGTTATAACAAGGAATGATCAATGAGATATTCATTATAGTTTGTCATGCTGAACTTGTCCCGCTTAGCGGGATAAGTTCGGGATAATCCACATTAGTCGTTGATGTGGATTAACTTATATATTTTTACACCTTCCACAGTCCATATTTTATCAATTTTGGCATTTTTGAAGGCAGCAATCTGCCACTGAGGATTACCTAATACTTGACACTCCTTTTCAAAGCAAAACACATATAATTCCTTGGGAATATTTAGGGTATCGGCTGGTAGAGGTCTTTTGTCTTTTATCTCCAAAAAATATCTGATGTGGCCATCGGTTTCTACATAGGGAAGTGCTACGGTTTGATAGGGTATTTGGGGATCTTTTTGCAGGATGCTATCTGCTATGATTTCGGCTTTTTTTATTTGATTGTTACCTCGTGTATAAAAAAGATACATAAGATTTTTTAGGTTTAAAGAAATGTAAAACAAGATAAGCATAAATATCAGAAAAAAGCTGACGAGCCCTTTTTTTGTGATATTTGTGATGGTCCAAGCAAAAACGAGAAAAAAGCTAAAGTAGATCGGACCGAAATAATGAGCAAAGCGGCTGGCATTGAAAAAACTAAAGGCCAAAATAAAAAAAACTAAGCTTAAAAGATGGATGGATATAAATAAATACTTTGGAGACAGACCCTTTTTGATAATAAAAAAAACGAGAAACACAGTCAAAAAAAGAGCTAAATATTGATTCAGATCTGTTTGAAAAACGTGAGAATAAAAAGATTTATTTGTGTCGAGAAATCTGAATAAAAAATTTTCGTGATCGGTTGGATTTCCTTGAGAAAAAAATTGAAAAAGACTTTTAGTATTAAGAAAGTCATGGCGTAGATCAAAAATGATAAGTGGAAGAGAGAACAATAAAAAAGAAAAAGCAGCAATAAGGAAATTGAGACCTTTTTTATTTAGTCTAAGATAGATACTAATAACGGTTAATGGTAAAAAGAGTAGAAAAGCTAAGTGATGGAGTTGGATCGAGAATGATAAAAAAGCACCAAAAGCAACCGCATTCAATTTATTTTTGCTTGTTAAAACTTTATAAAAAAAATAGAGAGTAAAAAAAGAAAAAATGGGCAGTAAGTTGGGATTCCAGGAAAAACGTGATGATTGTATATTAACAGCAGAGAAAGACAGAAAGATTAGATAAATCAGAGCAACAACACGATCTAACTCTTTTCTTACCAAAAGGTAGGAAATAATAATTCCAGCCAAGCTTAAAAGAGCAACTCCGAAAGCCAAGCCAACAGGATTAAAGTTAAAAAACAAAAGAAAAGGCGAGATTAGATAGTAATAAAATGGACCAAGGTAAATTTGTCCAAGTGAGCTGGGGGGTCCGATCGCTGGAAGATGCTCGAGAGTAATAATTCTTTTTACGATAATTGCATCTCTGCCTTGGTCTCCCAAAAAGGTGACAAACTCCTCAAATCTATAAAAGCGAAGAAAAGCAGTAAATAAAATGAATAGAATTGGTAAAATATTCCTAATGCGCAAAGACATATTAATTCCATATTTTACTCTAATCGGGGTTGTTTTGATAAGTACCTTCATTTTTTTGCTACCGTTTTTATCACGGACAAATTCTTGGTTTGGTTTAACAATTTCAAATTCAAATTTCTTATATATATACCGTCACTATGACGGATTGCTTTACGTCATTGCCTCTAAAACGATGTATATTCCAGACCTGATTGAGAAAGTTCCTCTGGCTGTAGTTTTACCGGTTAAATATTATGCGGCTCATTTACCTCTGTATCCACTGCTTATTCGAGTTTTTGCTCCAATTTTTAATTATGCGAAATCGATGATATTTGTAAATATTGCTGCAACTATTGGTTTAGCCTTATTTTTTTATTATCTTGTTAGGCATTTTAAACTGACAAGAAATCCAATTGTTTTAACAACAGTATTTCTAATGCTGCCGAGATTTCTAGTCATCCGCTCAATAGGAGCACCAGAAAGTTTGTTTTTACTTTTGATTTTATTATCGCTATTTTGTTTTGAAAAGGAAAAGTATTTTCTTTCAGGACTATTTGGGGGTTTAGCAACAATGACAAAAACTCCAGGGATTTTATTATTTGTAACTTATATATTCGTTTTGTTAGAAAAATATTTTCGTAATCGCAGTCATCCTGAATTAATTTCAGGATCTGATTCTAAAAAACAGATTCCGAAACAAGTTCGGAATGACAATTGGATTAATTGGCGGTGGTTATATATTCTTTTAATACCTTTCGGCCTATTGCTGGTTTTTTATTTTTATCAAATCCAATACCGAGATTTTTTTGCTTATTTTCATTCGGGTGATAATATACACCTAGTTTTTCCTTTTGCCGTTTTTAATTTACAAAGTAGGTGGGTTGGCACAGCTTGGCTAGAAGATATTATTTTTTATTATTTCCTCTACACTCTGACTGTAATCTTTTTAAAAGAAAGCAAATATAGGAGTTTTTTTTACTTTGCTATTGTATTTTTTAGTGCAACAGCTTTTGTCCAACATAGAGATATTGGTCGTTACAGTTTGCCTCTTTGGCCGATGGCGTCTATAGCATTGGAAAAATTTTTAACCTCAAAAAAATTTCTTATCGCACTCGTGATTTTAATACCGGCGATTTATATGTACGCATGGAATTTTAGTCTACAAAACGTAATGCCAGTTACAGAATGGTCTTTCTTTTTCTCAAAATAAAGGAGGTTGTAATAATATGAAACTTATGGCTCTAATAAAAAAAAGATGGTACTTATTTGCCGGTTTTATTATCTTGCTGATATTAGTGTTATATCAAAGAGATTTTTCTCAAATTAAATCAAGCAAAGAAAAAACTACTTATAAAGTAAAAAGACAGACAATTAAGGAAGAACTTTCACTTTCAGGGGAGATAGAAGCCGAAGAACATGTCACTCTTCGCTTCCAATCTTCGGGTAGACTTTCCTGGGTTGGGGTAAAAGAGGGTGACTATGTTAAAAAGTATCAAGGAGTAGCTTCGCTTGACCAACGTGAAGTTCAACAAAATCTTAAAAAATATTTAAACACATTTGTCAATGAGCGGCTTGATTATGATCAGGAACTACAAGATGCCCAAATAAAATACACCGGCGGACTTAGCGAAGATGCCCGAAGAGAAGCTTTGCGGGTCTTGGAGAAAGCCCAATATGATCTTAATAATGCAATTATTGATGTTGAACTTAAAAATCTGGCAATCGAATATTCATATCTAGCCTCTCCTATTGAAGGAATAGTAATAAGAGTAGGTTCCCCCTATGCTGGAGTTAATATAACTCCAGCCCAAGCAGAGATAGAAATCGTTAATCCAAATACCATCTATTTTTCCGTGGCAGCAGATCAAACCGAAGTAGTGAAATTAAAAGAGGGTAAAAAAGGAAACATTGTCTTTGATGCATATCCTGATGACCAAATTAAAAGTGAGGTGGATAAAATTTCTTTCATTCCAAAAGAGGGGGAAACAGGAACGGTCTACGAGGTAAAGATGTATTTTGATTATGATAACAGCGATTATAAATATAGAGTCGGTATGACGGGCGACGTTGATTTTCTCTTAAGACAAAGAAAGAATATCTTGGCTATTCCGGCATTATTTATCAAATCCGATAAAGGAAAAAAATATGTCTATAAATTGGAAAATAATAAAAAAATTAAAACTTACATTACTTTGGGCGACGAGATCGATGAAGTGGTAGTTGTTGACTCCGGACTTAAAGAAAATGACGAAATTGTGAAGTGATCCTATGATCAATCTCCAAAAAGTAAGTAAAGTTTACAAACTTGATAGCGAGATAGTCTTTTTTGCACTTAAAGATATAAATCTGACCATCAAGGAAGGAGAGTTTTGTTCGATAATGGGTCCTTCTGGGTCAGGCAAGTCAACTCTCATGCATATCATAGGACTTTTAGACAAACCGTCATCGGGAAAAGTTTTTATAGAAAAGAAAGAAATCTCTAATTTATCAGATGATGAGATTTCAAATTTAAGAAATGAATTTGTAGGTTTTGTCTTCCAGCAGTTTAATCTTATTCCTAAATTAACAGTCTTAGAAAATGTTACCTTACCAACTATTTATACAAGAAGTGCTTTAAGCTTTAACCCAAGAGAAAGAGCAGACGAAATTCTAACAAAATTTGGATTAAAAGAGAAAACACACTCTTATCCTAATAGATTATCAGGTGGACAACAGCAACGTGTTGCTATTGCTAGGGCTATGATAATGAAACCACGATTAATTCTTGCAGATGAGCCAACCGGAAATCTTGACAGTAAGACTGGTCATGAGATTATGACTTTACTTCGTAAGTTAAATGAAGATGAAAATCTCACAGTGGCGTTGGTCACTCATGAGTCTGACATTGCAAGTTATGCCAAAAGAGTAATAAAAATTAGGGATGGAGAAATTTTATGATCAATTTAATTGCTGTTTATAAAGAGGCGATCGCAGATTTTTCTCGAAATAAAGTTCGAACATTTTTGACCAGTCTTGGAATATTAATCGGTGTATTTGCCGTAGTGATACTTATGGCTTTGGGGTTAGGTTTAAAAAAATACATTTCCGATCAATTTGAGGCTTTGGGTAAAAGTACGCTATTTTTGGTTCCGGGGAGAGTTCTATCAGGTGGAGGTTTTTCGGCAAGTGTTTCATCCTTGACAGGCAGGTTTGACAATCGAGATTTGGAAAATCTCAAGAGAATAGATAATGTAATTGGCGTTGCCCCAATCGCTTTAAAATCTGCCAAAGTTATGGGAACAATCAAAGAAGATTTTGCCGATATTCTGTTTTCTTCAGAAGCGATTGTCGACATCATGGGATTTGAAGTAGATATGGGGAGATTTTTTAATAAGAACGATGTAACAAAACGAGCGAAAGTAATTGTGCTGGGGCCCAGAATCGCCAGTGACCTTTTTGGCAGCAGCGAGGAGGCTTTAGGTAAAAAAATAAGGATAGAAAATGTCAGATTTACCATTATAGGAATTACTAAGAGTCGGGGAGGTGGGGGGATGGGAGGATTTGATTATGATAAATATTTTTACGGGCCCTACACTACTGGATATATTTTTAATCCAGACAAGAAATTTTTTCGTCTCTCGGTTAAGGTAAAAAGCGAAAACTATATTTCCCAAGTGAGGGAGGATATCAAACAAAAATTGTTAAAAAGATATGAGGAGGAGGATTTCAGCATCGTCGAACCCACAGAGCTTATGACAGCCATTACTTCAATTTTCTCTATTTTAAATCTAGTCTTGGTTGCGATTGCTGCAGTTTCATTGGTTGTGGGAGGAATAGGAATTATGAATATTATGTATGTGACAGTTTCAGATAGAATAAAGGAGATTGGTATCAGGCGGGCACTGGGAGCTCATCAATCAGACATTTTATATCAATTTTTAGCTGAGTCGATTCTTTTGTCTTTGACAGGAGGATTTTTGGGTTTGGCTTTTGCCTATCTTGGGATCTTTTTTTTAAATCGATATTTTCCAGCTTACATAGATGGGTTGACCGTTGTGATATCTTTAGTTGTATCTTCGGCAATTGGAATTACTTTCGGGGTTTTTCCTGCGCGAAAAGCTGCCAACCTTGAGCCGGTTGAGGCGATGAGGTACGAATAAACTAATCTTGGCATTTTGGACAGAAGTAGGTTCCGCGGCCGGTGATGCGGATTTTTTTGATGGTACCACCGCAGTTGTAGCATTTTTCACCCTCTCGACCATAAACTAAAAAATGGTTTTGATACTCTCCCGACTGACCTAATACGTTAACGTAGTTGGTTTCAGTCGCGCCTCCAAATTTAAGTCCCCGCTTTAGAACTTCATGAACTGCATGATAAAGTCTTTTAACCATTTCCATATTAAGGCTCGCGGCTTTTCTTCTGGGATCAATTTTGGCTAAATTTAAAGCATCATTGGCATAGATATTTCCCACTCCTCCGATCTTTTTTTGATCCATGAGAAGAGCTTTGGTAGGTGAGTTGGATTTTTTTAACATATTTTGAAAATATTCATAAGTTAAATCTTTAAACGGTTCCGGTCCAAGTTCTTTAAAGAAAGAAAGTTTATTAACTTCAGATGTTTTTATTATTTTTACCCAACCGAATCTTCTGATATCGTTGAAAAAAAGTTGGGCATCTTTATCTAGTTTAAAAATTAAGCGAGTATGTTTTGTGGGAAGATTAAGATTATTTATGATGTTTTTCTCCTGATAGATAAACTGACCGGTCATTTTGATGTGAGCTGCGATTGAGTAATTATTATCAAGATCAAAAACTAGTCCTTTACCAAATCTTCTCACGTCGACCACAATTGCACCTTTAAGGTGTAATGTTTGGCCTTGGAAAAGCTTAGAGTCTCGTATTTCAATATGAGTAATTTTTTTACCGACTAGATATTTTTCAAGACCGCGTCGAATTGTTTCTACCTCTGGCAATTCCGGCATAAAAAAAACATTTGTCATTTCGGACTTGATCCGGAATCTTATTTTTAAATAGCAGATCCTGAAATAAATTCAGGATGACATTTTTGAATTGATAAAATTTACTAATTGTTTCTTAAAATTCTCAAACGAATATTTTTCCGATTCTTTTCGCGCGTTTTTCCGCATTTCAAGATATCTCTCTTTTGCTAAGGACTCGAGTTTTTTAATTTGTCCTAAAAGTGACGATGGGTCTAATTGGTTAAACAGGAAACCATTAATTCCCATCTTTACTGTTTCTTTGAGACCGCCTGAGGCATAAGCGATCACAGGTAAGCCATATCCCATCGCTTCAACAGGAGCGATGCCAAACTCCTCATCAACTGCTGAAAAGAGAAAAGCTTTAGCATTTTGATAAAGTTTTACAACCTCCTCGTCAGCTAAATTTCCTAAAAACTCAATCGTAGGTCCGGCGATAGATTTTAAATTATTTTCATCACGGCCTGAACCAATGATTTTTAGATTAAATTTCATTTTGTTTGCAGCTTGAATCAGGACTTCAAAGTGTTTTGCTCGAGCAAGGCGAGAAACTGATAGGTAATAATCAGGGTGTAGGGAATAGGGCATAGGGGATAGGGTTTTAGAGATTGAAACGGGAGGATAAATAACGGTTGCATCTCGACGGTAAAATTTTTGGACACGTTTTTTGGTTTCATCGGAGTTGGCGATAAAATAATCTGGTCTTTGGGATGATAGGTAATCCCAGAGCCTAAGAGAATGATTGATCAGATTAGCATAGATTCTGAAGATTGTATATTTTTGTAGTTCATGTAAACTTCCGGTTTCATAATTGTAAAGATAGCGGGGTTGATGATGAAGGTAACAAATATGCAAAGTTTCTGGTCGGGTAATAACTCCTTTTGACATATAAGACCCTGAAGATGAAATTACTAAGTCATATTTACTAAAATCAATGCTTTCCCAAATCCAGGGTGTAATAAAACGGACAGGAGAATAGATTTTTTTCAGTAAGGGAATTTTGTCTGCCCAAGAAGTGATTATGTTCCAGTTTTTAAAGTATTTCTTATGAACGCCTAACGTATTAGGATTATAAAAAGAAGTGTAGACATCAGCTTGAGGGAAGATCTTTTTAAGTGCGACTAAAACTCGCTCTGCTCCACCAAATTCCTGTAATTGGTCGTGGACTAAAGCGACTTTCATTCACATATTATACAATTAAAGCTGTCATGCTGAACTAGTCCTTCGGTATACTCAGGCCTTCGGCTCTGAGGTCGCTCAGGCTCGAAGAGATCCTGAGCTTGTCGAACGGATTTCAGCATCTGATTTTTAGATAGCAGATCCTGAAATAAATTCAGGATGACAAAGAAGATGAATGAATATATTACAAGCGGCTCTTTTAGGAGTGGTAGAGGGGATCACTGAGTTTTTACCGATTTCGTCAACGTTTCATCTAATTTTTACATCCAGACTTTTTGGGATTAGTCAAAACGATTTTACTAAATTATTTGAAGTATTTATTCAGTCAGGTGCTATTTTATCGGTTGCTCTACTCTACTTTCAAGACGTCGTTAAATATAGACAGTTGACAAAAAGGGTAATAGTTTCCTTTTTGCCGACTGGCTTGGTCGGACTTATTCTATATAAATTCATAAAAAATACCCTGTTTGAAAATCAGATGTTGATGATTGGAATTTTTGCGACGGTTGGGATAATTTTTATTTTAATCGAGAAGCTGATAAAAAAAGAAAAGGTCAAACTCCAAAAAGACAGGGCAAATTTAAGCTATATAGAAGCTTTACTTATCGGATTAGTCCAGTCTCTTGCGGTTATTCCAGGGGTGTCAAGAGCAGGTGCTGTGATGGTCGTGATGATATTTTTGGGATATAAGCGTGGTGAAGCGGCCTACTACTCCTTTCTTCTTTCAATTCCGACGATTTTTTCTGCCTCTTTTTTTGATTTGTATAAGATGAGCTCAATCGTCTTAAGCTATTCGGATAATTGGATTTTACTAACAGTAGGTTTTTTTTCTGCATTTATCTCTTCATACTTTGTCGTAAAGTGGTTTATCGATTTTCTCAAAAAAAATTCACTAGTTGGATTTGGATATTACCGTCTTGTAGTTGGTATAATTCTCTGGATAGCTCTCGTAGCTTAACGGAAAGAGCACCGGCCTCCGGAGCCGGTGATACCAGTTCAATTCTGGTCGGGAGCACAATTTGAAGACAATTTCTCATGGGCCTATGGTTCAACGGCAGAACATGGCATTCGCATTGCCAAGATCCGAGTTCAATTCTCGGTAGGTCCACAAAACAAATCATTCTAATACGTAAGCAGCTACATCGCTTTTGTAATTTTTATCTAACAGATTTTTCTCACTCAAAAAATTGCTAAAGCCTGCAAAAATTTTTCCATAGACTCCGTATCTCTCGCTGTATGTTATTGTGTTTGAATCGAGACTGTTGTTGCTTGCTTTACCTAAAAGATAGACTCCATCACCATTTTGCAGCAAACGGTTATTAGAGACTAGATTTCGATTGGTTTTTATGTATATCCCGACTGTATTTGCGGTTAAAATATTATCGCGGATCACATTCTCATTTGCCTGTCCGTAAAGATATATCCCATACTGGCTGTTTTGATTGATTTCATTATTTTCGATCAAATTCTCTAAAGATTTTTTATCTGCCAGAATCCCGCGCTTGTTATTTAGTATTTTATTTTTTCGTACGATGTTTTTGCTGGAGTTATCTAGATTCACTCCGTCGCTATTTCCATATAAGTCGTTATTATCAATGATATTACTGTTAGACAATTCATGGAGCATGATGCCGTGAAGACCATTGTTGTAAGAGACATTACTGCGAATCGTATTAAAGCTGCAGCGCTTGGACAAAATTAATCCATGAGTGCCATTGTTGTAAAATTTATTATTTTCGATTAGAAAGTAGTTTGAATCATCATGAGGGTCAAGTCCATACCGCGCGTTGTTGTAAAATTCATTTCCTCGCCAAGTCATGCCAGTTGCGCCATAGGTATAAGCGCCAAAATAATTATGATGAAATTTGCTCTTAATCACTTCTCCGGTTAAGATGGCATAGCCTAATTTTCCGCTACTCATCCTCCAGGAGATGCCGTAGGGGGAATAAGGAAGGTCAGCGGGTCTGGCAAAGCCAAGATAAGCAATCTCAGAGTCTATAACATCCATCCTGGCATTATCTTTAACTAGAATATAGCTTCTCCCGTCTTCTAGATTTTTATCATAATCGTTTTTCGATTCATCCCAGGAAGTCACCTTTACCCCATCAATCAGCACATCGGTATTAGATCCTCTGATTGTTACAAACCCATCCTTGCCGCTTTTTAATTTCAACCACTTAACTTTTTCCTTTTCAAGAATGAGACTTACTCCGGAGCGCAAAAGCAGATTCGATCGAAGTAGCCAGACCTTGGGAGAGACCTCTTCAAGATACTTATTCCCCAGCGAATTATAAATATCATTTAATCCAACCCTATAGCCTCTGCCTGAGACGACTATTGCCTTAGACAAAGGGTCGTACCAAATCTGTAAATAGTCGTCGTAGATTCTTTGGTAATTAAACCGGTAGGAGGGACTAATGTTTAACTCTTGAGGAGGGATAGTAAAGATTGTTCCGGGTTTTATCCTATTCCAATTTGTTATCTTGTGAACGTTGGCATATAAAAGGTTGTAAAATTGAACCCCGAATTTTTCTGCAACGCCCGCAAGGGAGTCAGTGTACTGAAATTCATATCGTTTTGAGAGTTTGCTTTCTGGATCCGACGAAATTGCCCCAAGCACATTGGTATTAATTTTTCCTGTAAGGTTTGTTTTTTTCTTTAGCGAGCTTGTAATCAGCTGATTTTGCAGTTCATGAGGAATTATATAGTTATTATTTTTATTATAGATCACACCTAATATCACTAAGCCAAACATGGAGATGGTCAAAGCATGTGCCCTAGCCAGATTTAAAAATCTGAACTGGGGTAGTCTAGATTTATGCCATCTGGTTACCCATCCTTGTACATTGATACTAAAAAGAGCATAGAGTCTAATATAGATTGAAGCAAAGTTGAATAAAATAAAGATAGGCAACATCCAGATATCTAGCGGATATTTTTTGAGATGGGGATACATCTTGATAAAGCGACTAATATGCCACCAGACTAATATGACTATGACCGGAATCCACAGACCCAAAGCAAGAGACACAAAAAAGTAAACAGGACTGACAAGTAGGGCAAAAGGTTGAATAGCTCGATCTAAAAGATACAGAGTCAGAATAAAATGTTTGAAAACCCAGCCCGCAGAAAAAGCCTTCAGATCATTTCTCCAAAGATTTCGGGTCCAGCGAACTTGCTGTTTTAAAAAGGTTGGAATGTCTTTGACGCCGGTTGTAGTTACCTGGGCAGTGCTTTGATAGGTGGTTTTCCAGCCAGCTTCCTGGACTAAGTAGGTCAGCCTTTTGTCTTCGCCGCTTATAACTTTTTGACCCAGGAATTTTTCATTTACCATCTCACTAAGTACGGGCATAATAGCCGCTTTGCGATAGAATGCAGTCCGACCAGAAAGACAGACTAAGACATCTTCGGCTGTTGCCAGAAAAGGAATATCGTCCCAGTAGCGTTGTTCAAGCCGAATGCTAAATAGCTTTTGGGCGATGGTTTTTGGTTGCACAACGCTTTGTCTGGTTGCAACACCGCCTATTTTTTTGTCAGAAAAAGGAGCAAGCGCGTTTATTAAAGTATCATCAACCCAGACCGTGTCGCTGTCGACGAGGGCGACAATTTCGCTTTTAGCCACTTTTATTCCGTCGGCTAGCGCTTCTCGTTTTCCCGGTGTTTTGGTTATAATGAGGTGGGCACTGCGATTTTTTTTGACAAAGTCTTTGAAAACCGCAATACAGGCTTTATCTGTGTAGTCAATAACCGCAATGATTTCATTTGGTTTGTTTCTCGCCCATGATTCAACAGCTTGGGAAAATATCTTCGGATTCTCATTATAAACCGGTGTAATGACCGAAACAGAAGTCTTGAATCTAGCTTTTTGGGGTTTATAAAAATAACCTACTGTTTTTTTAAGTAACCAGACACTCCATCGCCAAATACCTATAAAACCCAAAGGCAGAAGGAAAGGATAAGGATCAATATATCTTGCTAAATAAAAAAAAATATCGTTTTGCATTGGTGAGAGTCCCCCATCGATTCTAATAACTATAAATCTGCTCCGACAACTTCTTTTTTTACTTGTCCGTTTGCTTGCGTCAAAGTTTCATTAATTTTGATAACCGTTTTTAGAAGAGGAGCGCTAGCTCCATTTTTATGAACCCAGTGTAAAAAAGCTTTGGTATCTTTGGGTAGGCAGCTTCCCGAAAAAGGACCAAGATTCCGGATCCCGTATTTCGAATTCCACATTCCTTCAGCCGATTGAGCAGTAACGTCAAAGATTTTTTTGGTATCAAATTTGCACTCTTGACAGATTTGTCTCATCTCGTTAAAAAAAGTTATCTTGACGGCATTGAAAAGATTATGTATATATTTTTGAAATTCTGCTTCTTGGACGCTGCAGCGGACAATAGGACATTTGAATTTTTTATATACCGATGCAAGCAGATCTCCTGACTTTTTATCATGTTGTCCTATCAGGATGACTCGTGGATTTAGCCCATCCTCATAAGCATTTTTTTCTCTTAAATATTCAGGATTCATACATAATCCAAAACCTTTCCCCAATTTTCTACCTGAGTAAAACTCTACCATTTCGGCCACGATATTTTTGCTCGTTCCAGGCGGTACTGTGCTTTTAACTACAACCAGGTGATAATCTTTTTTGCTCAATTTCAACCGTTTACCAAGGTCAATTGAGGCAGATTTTATTGCGCTTAAATTTATTTCTCCGTCAAT
>MGAI01000047.1 GCA_001789695.1 Candidatus Roizmanbacteria bacterium RIFCSPLOWO2_01_FULL_37_16
GCCAACGCCGGAAGTTACCCCAACTTTGCTTCCAGCCTTTGAAATAGCACCAATATTAACCCCAACTCCGTATCTCGAGTCGACAAAGGAGGCAACATCAGAAGCGGAAATATTCAGTCCGTAGTAAGAATTCAGGGTTTTTGACAAAACTGTATCAATCAATGTCATTTCGACTGAAGTGACCCTGAGCGAAGTCGAAGGGGAACGGAATGGAGAAATCTCTTTACAAAAGCCTGTGAGAGATTCCTCGACTTCGCCAAGTCTGACTTGGCTTCGCTCGGAATGACAATTGTGTCAAGAGCTGTGAACTCTTACAGTCCGTAAAGAGTATTGACTTTAATTTAAAAAAAAATTAAGATTTATACCGCTTCGCTATCAAACGCAAATGTTTGATAGCTTCGAGGTATAATACGGTAAGATTATCAATGTAGGTAAATACCTAACGAAGCTGTCATTATTTTTTTTACGATGAATGACAGCGTAGTGGTATTAGCTCAGATGAAAGAAAAAATTCCAATTAAAGTAATTATTTTAGTCGTTTTTATTTTAACCTTGGGAGCTGCATTTTATTTTTTTCAAAAGTACCAAAGCGCCAAAAAATTATTACAAGGCGCAAGACAACCGGCCCAATTAGATAAAGAAAAGTTAATCAAAGAGGTGGGAAAACTCATCGAGCTTCCCAGGGAAGAGGCAACTGTGGCTGTAATTTCTGACCGCGAAAAGTTAAAGGATCAGCCTTTTTTCCAAAATGCCCAAAACGGAGACAGGGTCTTGATTTTTACCAATGCCAAGAAAGCCATTTTGTACAGACCGTCCAGTAATAAAATCATCGAGGTTGCGCCGATTAATCTGGGAAGTCCAAGCGCGTCAATGCAGTCGGATAATTCAACCATTTCGCCAACTCAAAAAGTTGGAGTAAAGGTTGCGATCTACAATGGAACTAAGATAGCCGGCTTAGCCGCCCAAACAGAAAAAGATCTAAAAGAGAAAGTTGCTGGAATTGAGGTTGTGGAGAAGGGTAATACAGTCGGTGACTATAATAGTACTATTATAGTAGATATAAGCGGTCGGAACAAAAAAACTGTCGAACAAATTGCACAAGGGATTGAGGGAGAGGTTGTTGAGATACTTCCTGCGGGAGAAAAAAAACCAGAGGCAGACATTTTAGTTATTGTTGGAAAATGAAATGTATTGGGTGCATGTCGTGATCACTAATGACCAACTTGACAACGGCCGTGAGGAGTTGGTAATCTTTGGCTATGACGTTAAACCCAACCTCAACTGGTACAACAAAAGTATCATCTGGAACTTCGGCGGAGAAATTTAAGCACGGCGAAGTCAGAGACTTTGTTATAGCCACACTCACCATAGGGCTATTAGTCGGCGGAATCCTGATAACTCCTAACTTCCCGATAATATTTGGAACTTTGGCTCAACTTTTTCAAGAGCTTAAGAAAAAGAAAATCCCCGAGGCTAAAGTAAAAAGAGTTTTAAAGAACCTTGAAAAAAAAGAGATTATTTATCTTGAACGCCGGGGGAGCGAAGTCTACGTTCATCTTAAAGACTGGCTACAGCCAAAGGTTATCAAATATTCACTTAAGAGCATACTTTCGGAAAAAAGTTCAAATAAAAAGTGGAGCGGGAAGTGGTTTCTTGTCTTTTTTGATGTGCCTGAAAAACAAAGAAATAAAAGGGATTACTTCAGAAGTTTTCTTCGGGAGATTGGATTTTATCAATACCAGCAGAGCGTATATGTTTTTCCCTATGAGTGTGAAAAGGAGATCTCTTTGCTTAAGAAAATAGTTGAGGGAGGAAAATATATAAGCTATGTTATAGCAGAAAAAATTGAGAATGAAAAAGAAGCGAAAATTTATTTCGGTTTAAACTAAAAATACTTGCCAAACTATTGAAACCGAAATTCCCTGCTATAACCAAGTTCCCACGGCCGTGAGGAGTTGGTTATTATTGTGTAAATCACGGTAAGGTTAACGACCTTCAACTCCAGTTGCAGAATTATATTTTTGCTTGTAAGATAAAAAAATGGAACAAACGCTCATTATTCTAAAACCAGATGCTGTGGAACGAGGACTTATGGGCAGGATTCTTTCACGCTTTGAACAAATGGGTTTAAAGATTGTGGCGGCAAAACTAATGAAGACCCCACGTTCCTTGGCAGAGAAGCACTATCCAGGCAATAGAGAGGTATGGCTTCGCGGAATGGGTGAGAAGACTTTGGAAAACTATAAAAAATTCGGCGAAGATCCGATTAAGCTCCTCGGAACCAATGACACTCATGAGATTGGCATGATGATTCAAAAATGGCTGGTTGACTATATAGTCTCTGGTCCAGTACTGGCTTTTGTTGTCGAGGGGCCACATGCAGTTGAGCTGACGCGCAAAATCTGTGGAAATACTTTGCCTTTTTTAGCTTCCCCCGGCAGCATACGCGGCGATCTTGCCTACGACTCATCCTACTTGGCCAATAGCGGTAAACGCGCGATAAAAAATCTGGTTCATGCCTCAGGTTCTATCGAGGAGGCAAAATATGAGATTCCGCTTTGGTTTGATTCTTCGGAGATCTTCGAATACGAAAGGGCAGAAGAAAAAGTAATGCAATAAGTTTGAATTTGTTGAGCTCAAGAGTTAAAATACATTAGTTTAATCCAACATGAATCCTGAAACAGCTACTGCATTGGGACAATATATATTATATGCTGGAGATTGAATTATATCAGCATACTTAGCCAATAGACTTACGCGTGAAAGGAAAGGAATAATTCCGACTATTTTAGCTGGCGTAGAATTAATTGCAGGTCAATACGGTCTGAAATATGATTGGGACCCTTTTTATATGGGATTAATAGGCGTTTCATTGATAGGTTTATCGATAGGAATGGCTTATGGATTGGGGCAAAGAAATAGAGAGTAAAACTTGATCGATAGTTATGATCAGTCTGTGCCGTCGAGAGGAATTGAACCTCTAGTCTTACCCTTAGGACGGGTCTGCTTTATCCGTTAAGCTACGACGGCATGAGGATTAATATATTTTAGCAGAATTTTGGCACTGTGGATTCTTATTCTATTCACTTCATTAAACAAATAAAACTTGTTGTTTAAAAGGCCCAAATTTAGAAAAAATTTTGATATAATCCATTTTTTACATCCAAAACTATGTTATCTACTAGCTTAGAACAACGTGGTGTGAAATTTCAGTCAGAACACATTACTGGACTAGAAGTTATAACCCCAGATCAAAAGAGGAGATTAAATCAAGTTTTCGCGGTTTATTTCTTTCCAGACCTGTTGGAGGAAGATAAATTTGGACCCGTAAGGAGAATTAGAGCTTCGCATAGTATCGATGTAGCACTACTACTTTTAGCTCTTCCAGGTGATCCCAATCGAGCAGAATCTCTGACAACATTTGGACTTTTTCATGATATTGGTAAAGTTCACCCAGACCTTATAACCCATCTAACACTGGGAGAACCAAGGACAAAAGAGCAAAAAGAGGCATTAAGAGCACACCCCTATTATGCCGCACTTGAACTGCAAAGACTTGGACTTTTGGACCATGCTGATGCGATTAAATACCATCACGAAAAGACGGATGGGTCAGGTTATCCTTATCGACTGGCAGGTGATGACATTCCGCTGACCGCAGGATTACTGAGCATAGCCGACAGAATCGCAGCTGCCACAAATAATGATCGGTCCGAAGATGGAAAAAGTATAATAGCTTTAAGGGTAATTGAAAAACTTAGAGAGGAACTTGGTGTAACAATTCATGAACTTCTTGAAACACCGCTAAATATATTATCTGAGAGACTAGAGTTAGATCCAGCACTTATACAAAAAATTTACGCCTTGTCAGAAGAGATTGTCAGCAAATGGCAAAAAGGCGATTTTAATAGCGAAAATACAGATATAATTGATCAAGTCATCGCTGCGGCTAGCTCTCTTTATAGCAGAAGTTAGAAGTAGATAGTTATGATAATTCTTGCAAGTCTTATCAATGCAAGTCCACCCTGCGGGTGGACTTGGGGTTGATCCTTTCAGATCAGAGGTTTCTTTCAGAAGTGCCTTTCATTTCTTAACTATACCGTCTAGATCGCAACCGACGTCTAGATAGTGAGACTGGATAAATGTACTTTTATCTTAACTTATAGTAATATATATTACTGATTAGATTGTATTGATAGTATAGGTATGTTATTTGAAGTTGGAAAATTTACCAATTCTAGACGATTACCCCTTTTTCCCGATCACCTGGATTCTTTAGATCAAGCAGACAAATTATTACCTAATGAAGTCATTGCTAACCTAACAAGAGGTGATGAAATAAGGTCAAATAAGTCGGCTGGACGATTAGTTCCTTACGCTTATTCACCTGATTTTATCAGTGCCGTAGCTGGTTTTTGTTTATATCGTGATACTATTTATGCCTCGGAGCCTTTTAAAAGAAATATTCAAGCCTATATTGAAACTTTTGCTTTTTCCACCGAGCTATATATTTTTTCGTCCGGTCCAATTCAAACCGAGCGTATCGCTTTGAAAAGTAGAGGAATTTCAAGATCTAATGTTTTACACGATCAAGATATATTCCCCCCAAAACGGAAAAAAAGAGTTTTTTGTCACGGCAGAAGCAATGGTTTTCCTACCCCTTTAGGAATCAGGATGTTTCAGTTAATAAAAAAAAATTATCCCGATTATGAAGTTTGGTTTGGTGTTGACTTTGATCGATCATCGCAGGTAAAAGGCCAAGCTCCTTTTATGGATCCTCAATTTCGGGGAAGTTGTTATCTATCTGCTAAACTTGTTGATAAAGTTGTTTTGTTAGAACCACCAGCAGAGGTTGATACCCATAGCAAATATTGGCAACTTATGTATTCAGGACAAAAAAGTCTTAGGCCAGATATAATAATAATTCCTAATGATCATTTGACAGATAAGAAAAGACAAGATAATAGTGATGGAACAAAGATTATTATGCTTGAAGAATTATTTGATTCGAGTTTTCAGTTATTTGATCAATTTCATCAAGGCAGCATAAAAAATGGACGAGTTTCTTTAGAAGAGCTTTCTAAAGTCTGGAGAATAATCGCCGAAGATTTAGCCAGTTAACTTCATAACTTTTCGCTCCGGTATAGTTGACAATTTAGCTGTTGTTAAATTTATTTATGGAGCCAATCAGCAACCTTTGGCTTTGAGGAAATCTTCTTGTAGTGCTTCATCAATATTGCCGGCAAAAACATTGGCCAGATTTCGGCCATAGTCATCGGTCAGGACGTCTTTGAGCCGGACTTTTTTATTTAAAATCAGGCTTTTCAGCCGCTCGCGCGATTCTGGATAAAAACAGCGGTTTTTTTCCGGTGCATCCAGTGAAAGCAGGCGAATCCTTCGCCCGTCTTTGAGATCGAAACTATCGCCGTCCACGAGTCTAATTACATGATAATTCTCCGTCCGTAAATATGTCTGCAGGAGATTTACGGATAATGACGTCAGTGAAGCTCCCTGAGCTTACGCTCAGGGCATCTTCACATGCTTTGGAAGGAGCGGAACCCTTCCGAAGCGTACCCCACTTCGCTCCTATCGGAGCTTCGTTAGGGGTACCCTCCTATTGATCTCTCGATCTGACGATCGGAGCTTTTCGCGAAGGAGGGTAAAACAAAAATCAATAGAAAAAATACAGTTTTCGGGAGTTTTACATTTTTAGCTTTCATAAATTTATTATAGCTATAATTATTTCGATTAAGTGTTTAATCGAAATAAAATTTAAGTAGAACAAGTTTTTTGCGAAGGAGCTTTAGCTCTCGTAGCTTAAATGGATAAAGCAGGCCCGTCCTAAGGGCAAGACTGTCCGTTCAATTCGGACCGAGAGCACAGAACTTTTATTCTATTTCCTTCAGTCTGTCTTCACCTAGGATGATGAGAAAATCCGCACCTGCCGGAGCTTGCTCGTCTTCTGGAAGGGAAGATATTTCGGCGCCGATTTGCTCGGCTAGAGATTGGGAAAAAGACTCATTGTTTTGGGCCAGGCTAACAAGAATCGTTTGACTGTAGGTTCTTTTGGAAGCATTAGCCTTTTGTACCAGTATTAGATTGGGATAGTTGCTTTCCAGTTGGTCAAGAAAATTGTCTAAAGTGCTGGCAACAGAGGTGCCGTTGTAGACGGCGACTTTATATGATGTTTCTGAATTTTGCGTTTGCGTGCCTTGAATATCCTCCTGACGGAGGGTGTCGCTTGATTCAGTTGAGGGAGTAGGGGTAGGTATTCCTGAAGGTAAAGTAAGAGGCCCAACTTCGACAATGAGGTTATTGACAGGGTCGTATAAAAAGGCTTTCTTAGCTTGCATGTAAAGCAGGACCTTGTCTCCAACCTTGGCTTTAGCGAAAAAAGGTTCTTGCTTTATTTTCTCTAGATCGGTAATGGTGGCTATGGTTGGGAGTTCGCCAGATGGAAGTTTGATCAGTTTGCCTACCTTGGCAACCAGTGCGCGGACGTCGTATTGGGAGATGAGGTTTGCTTCTTTGAACTTTTTTTCGGCTGTTTGGTATTTTTTATAAAAATAGACCGAAGTAATAGTCCCTACTACGGCTAAGATAAAAACAAAGAGCCCCGCAAAAACAAGAAAAATTTTTTTAAAGTCGTAATCGGAGACAGCCATATGAAAATTGTCAAAATATTATAATACTAAATTGATCCCACTTTCAATCGTTTTTTTCCAAAAATCTGCAACACTACTCAGGAGGTAGAGGAGATTTTTATCAGAGTTTCGTCTTGTTATCTGCTACCATATAAATATGCGTATTGCTCAAAGAAGATTTAGCATAATACTCTTTTTATCTTTAGCTATTCTGGTAGGTATAATATTTTTTTTTCTTTGGCTGTTGAGGGCTGTTGAAGCAACGCCGACTCCATCTGGACCTAATTGTGTTTTTTGGAAAAATCCAATCAGCGACGGTTCTGTTCCAACAGTAACTTCAATTTTATCGCCAACGGCAACTCCTGCTCCAGCAACTCAATTATCCTGTCTTTCCCAGTCCGGAGCGCTTATTACCTTAACAGGAAATCAGGTTACACGCTATGATAGAAGAGGCAGCCCTTTGGCTGCAAATACGAAAGTTAACGCAGCGAGTGCCCAATGGATTGCCAAGTGGCCGGTTCAAGATAGTTTTAATTATCCGGTTTTATTGGCCGGAGGGCCTAATCTTTGTTTTGCCAGCGGGACGATCCAGGGTAGCTATCCTGAGCAGATCGGTCAGGATGCCAATGCTACCTGGGAATATCTGCATGGTACAACCGCCATGAAAATTTCCGGTCAAAATACAGTGGTTGAGGGAGCGCGAATCGACAATTATGGCGATGCTATTGATTTTGCTTACGGAACAGACAATTTCATAGTCAGAAGAGTCCGTCTTAGTTCCATTCGCGATGACTGTGTTCAAAATGATTGGCTTTATGGAGGGGTGGTTGAAGATTCGCTATTGGATGGATGTTATTCTGCATTCAGCGCCAGAACTTATTCCGGTCAAAGTCCGTCGCCTGGGAACGGAAGCAATAATATCTGGACAATCCAAAATTCGTTAGTTAGACTGCAGCCCACATGGGGAGTATATAAAAATCGGGGACTCATTCCCGGCCATGACGGATTTTTCAAATGGGACGATAGCGGTATTTCCCCCAAGCTCGCTTTGTATAACAACATTTTTCGGGCAGATCAGACCGCCAACAACGTCGGACTTGGCATTCCTGCGGGAAAGTTGGCTGATTGTTCAAATAATATTATGGTCTGGTTGGGTCCGGGAAGCTATCCTGATGCGCTACCTACAACATTTAACGGTCAGCCTTGTTTCACGATTACCACTGATAAGTCAGTCTGGGATAAGGCGGTTATAAACTGGGTGGCAAAGCATTAGTTTGTAAAAAGCCATAATTTCAGACGCTTCGTCTGCCTAAGGTTTGTGCCAAAAGTTGGCATACTAAATCTTATCACATACCATCTTGACAACAGGTGTTTCATAGATGGTATACTGTGTTAATCCTATGGAAGAGGCAAAGATATTACAACCTAGTAAAAGCGAGAGTGATGATTTTAAACACGGAGAGTTACGACAAATAGTTCTTTCCTCTTTAGGTCTGTCAATACTTTTGGGAGGTACATTTTTAGTTACACCTAATTTCCCGATTGTCTTTGCATCTGTTGCAGGATTAATTAAAGAGTTAACAGAAAAAAAACCACCTCGAGCAAAAGTAAGACGGGTTCTAAAAAATTTGGAAAAGAGAGAATTAATTTCGCTTGCAGAAAAAAACGGAGAAGTGTACGTTAGTCTTAAGAGTGGATTTACCCCCATAATACTAAAATACTCTCTCAAACCTTTACTGGAATTCAAAAAAAGAAAGAAGAAGTGGAACGGTAAGTGGTTTATGGTCTTTTTTGATGTTCCTTTAAAACAAAATAACAAACGAAATCATTTAAGAAATTTTTTAAAATATATAGGATTTTATCCCTACCAACAAAGCGTTTATATCTACCCATATGAGTGTGAAAAAGAAATAGAGCTTGTTAAAAAGATAGTCGAGGGAGGAAAATACTTAAGTTATGTGATTGCCGAAAAGATTGAGGATGATAAATTGGTAAAGACCTATTTTGGTCTTAATTAATTGATTTTTTATTTAGTTTTACATGATGTACCATCTTGTAAACAGGTGTTTGATAGATGGTATACTTCAAATATTCAGATTTGCAAAAGATTATTTCAGTATATACCCTTCAGGGTGAATCCTTCAGTGTGAACCCATCTAATCCGCTTTTCACTTCTTCGCAGTTTCAAACCGGAGTAAGATGGGTATAGATTAGTAATGAAGAGCTGGAAAGTGATTAATTAGAATAGGTTACAGTCAGTTTGGGAGCGTTGGCTGCTTCACCGTTGAAACTTTCAGCTGTACGCCGGCCGGAGCCTGAAATTGTGATCACCAGTGAATTACCCTGAGTCCAGCCTGGGCGACTGACGACCTCAGAAATAATTGATGAAATATCAGGCGATTGCTGTTTGGCATTGACCGTATTCCAGGCTGGGATATTATTCCAGGGAATTTGCGAGACGGTTTTTAGCCTGTTTGAGATATTTTTATTG
>MGAI01000048.1:0-6884 GCA_001789695.1 Candidatus Roizmanbacteria bacterium RIFCSPLOWO2_01_FULL_37_16
AAAAAACTCGATTATTTTATCTCAGCTGAAAATCCTCTTAGCTTTGCCGATAAATTGATTCATTTCGAAATTGGCTCTTTCAGATTTAGAATTGGCGATTATCGTGTGATTTTTGACCTGGAAGGTGAAAAAATTATTATCTTAACTTTAGGCGATCGAAAAGAAATTTACAAATAAATTTGGTTGTATGAAGAATGTTGTGGTATAAAAACGATACTTTAGAAATATGCAATATACTAAAGTTCTTTTAAAAGTTGCTCCAGCATGTTTTTTACTCACTTTTTGTCATTTCGCCCCCGACGTTACGTCGGGGGAGAAATCTAGCGAAGCCACGTTAGAAGTGGCGAAGCGTAATATTACGTCCCGCTAAGCGGGACTAGATCCTTCACTTCGTTCAGGATGACTATAAGTCAAATCGTTACCACTAAATTCGACATAGAACCATAAATTTTTACTTAACCCACTTATTTATCTCCCAACGCGGCTGTCGGGATCGGTGAAATAAACGATGCAACCTCTTCTTATTGTTATTTCTTTTAATCAGATCTTTAACTTCCCTGTCGAGGCTTGTAGTAGTTTCATCTATTTCTTTCTCTGAAATCTTTACACCTGAAAACATGCCGTAAGGTGATTTTTTGTTTTTCATATAGGTATGTTTAAAATTCTACTCCTCCGAATTCTCTATATTCAAGTTTGTTGTCAGGAAAAAATTCCAGTCTGATTAAATCTGCCATTTCAAGACTAATTTTTGCAAATCGGAGAAGTTTTTCCCTTAAACTATCTAAGGGTTTATGTTTAGCAAGAGCTAAAAGCGCTCGTAAATTTCTCTCTATAGCTATAAAGGCAAAAAAAGCAGAGGTTTTTGAATCAAATAGATCATCTTCCGGGTCTTTTTGCTCTTCATAACGACTATTTAATGTCCTAGCAATTTTTGCACAAATGTAATAGCGGGAGTGGGATAATGCTTCTAAAGCCTTCTTAATCAATTTTTCATCTGCATCAATTGGTACAGCCTCAAACATTTTTATAATTTTTTCAACTCTATCTCCATATTTTCGAATAAGCCGATAAATTGGGTAAGATTCTGGTTCAGGCCCTTCATCATAATCGTCTGGTAAATTACTCAAATCGATACCTAGTCGTTTTGCATCTTTTTCAAGCATTTTTCTAACTTTTGCCAAACTTTCTACCACGTCTTTAAAAACATTATTCCAATCGTTAGGATTTTTTCCGGCTTTTTTATACAACATGTCTCTTTTAAGTTCATCATCACAGATTTTGCAGACTGTAGCTAGAAGCAGTTTATTTCCAAAATGATCGCAATAATTAAAAGGGCCTTGTGCAAACCATTCCCTCGAAATCCACGGTGGACGAATTATTCCCATGGCGAATAAATTTTATAATTAAATGTCCAATCGATTAATCGATTGGACATTTAATTCATAGTTTTAGCTTATTAAAAGAATCGCCAATATAATAAGTAACTTATTTGCTAATTTTTCGAGCAACTCCATCGTATGCATTGAGCTCAATTAAATCTCCGTCTTTAAAAACTCTAGTTGCTTTTTCGGTTCCAACGATACAGGGAATTCCAAATTCTCTGGAAACAATAGCGGCATGAGATAGTATTCCCCCAAAATCAGTAATTATTCCGGCTGCTTTTATTAAAGCAGGTACCAAAGCCGGTTCAGTCATCGGAGATATAACAATATCTCCCAATTTTACTTTTTCTATATCATCTATCCCGTAAATAACTTTAGCTCGTCCTTTGACTCTACCTCTATTTGCGATCATCCCTCGGACTTCATTTTCCATTAACGTTGTTTTACTAACAGTTGGCGCGCTAGAGCCGGAAAGAAGCGTGAATTTATTGTTTTCTAATATTAAGGCGTATTTATTGAGTCTTCTTAAAATCTCTTCATGAGGTACCTTCTTTCCCTTTAGGTAATTTACGATTTCATCACCTGTTAAGGACACAAGTTCGTCAACGCTTAAACCTAACTTTTCCGAAATAGCCGCAAAAAGAGGGTAGGCGATAAAAAATGACAAGAAAAAGACATCTAATCTATAAGTCAGTAAGTAAATAAACTCTTGCGTCTTTTCTATAGAATAGATAAGTTTTGGTGAGGAGTTAATTTCTTGTCGTGCAATTTTATAATCTATAAGTTTTTTTGTATTTACTTGTTTTGCTTTTTTAATTTTTTCGGGAATATCTTCTTTTATTAATTTATTTAGCTTATTATAAACGTCTTTTTTAGTCAAGAATTTACCTACATACGCAATTTCGTTTATCCAGGCAAATTTATCTAAATATTCTTCAACGTGTTTATTAATATCGGCCTTTTTATGTTCTTGAAATAATAATGCAATTTTAACAATCTCCTGTGTTTCTTGGACAAAAAAACTATTTTTGTTAGGGATTAAAAGCTTATTTAGTAATATTTCTTGTTTACTTTTATCTACTATTTCTAGGTCTCTAACTATATAGTTAATAATTTCCTTTTTTAATATTGTATCTAATACAAGAATGGAGTTAAGAAATGGAACTAGGTTTAAAACCGCTTGTTGATAAGATAAATAAAGATCTAACAAATGGGAATTACTGATTAAATTATAACTTTGGTTTTTTAATTGATGAGATGTTTTTAATAGTAGGTTCGCATATTTATAACAATCTGCTATATATTCAGATAAAAAATCCCGCTCTTTTTTAATCTTCTCATGAAGAAGTTTTTCTAAATTGTTAAACTCATTTAAATCAATACTAATCTCACCGTCTACGATTTTTTGATTTTTAAGACCGAAATTCAACCCGAGACTCCGTCTGAAGAATGATTGTTGGTGACCTTTAAATACATACCACTGAAAAAGAACTGATGCTTTAGTTTTAACTAAAACACATTGCCATTTGATAGCCATAATTAAGCAAATTATATCACTCCATCTTCTCAATGGTTTTCCGAATAATATCAAAGGGAAATCCGCGGCGGGAAAGAAAGGCGGCTGATTTTTCGAAGCGAACTTTACTGGGCAGATTTTTAAAGCGGTACCATTTAGGTTTTAAGGCCTGAAATGCAAGATCCTCCTCTTCTAATGGATGTTCTTCCAGGTAACCATCGATCAGTTCCTTTGGAATGCCGAAACGCAGAAGCTCTGCCTTCAAGACGAACTTTCCTTTTGGTTTACCTCTTATTCTTTGCTCAACAAACCATTTTACGAATTCTTTATCGTTGATTAGATTTTGTTCTTCCAATTGTTTTATTGCCTTTTCAACGTCGTCTGTCGACCAATGCCGTTTCTTGATTTTTTTCAGTAAATAAGCGCGGACTTCTTTTTTTGTTCTGGGACGGAACTTCAAGAAAAAATAAGCATAATTAAGAAGAGTCTGAAGATCGTCATCCATGAAAAACAATTTAACAATCTAACAATGGAACAATTAACAATGTCTTACTTTTTCCCCATCACTTTCTCCATCACTTCTTTAGCTATGTGCTGTTTCATTTTTTGATCACCCGAAAGAAGTATTTTCACCTGGTCTTTTCCCTGTCCTACAATTTTATTATCGAGCTTGAGAAAAGCTCCGCTTTTGGTCAAAACCCCAGACGCGATGGCCGCATCAATCAATCCTTCTTCTTTGTCAATTCCTTGTGCAGTGATCACTATTTCCGCTTCTTTAAAAGGAGGCGCTACTTTGTTTTTGACTATTTTTACTCTGATACGCGCGCCGTAGACCTGATTATTTTTCTTCAGGGTCTCGATTTTCCTGACATCCATTCGGATCGAACAATAAAATTTTAGAGCCAGGCCTCCCGGTGTCGTCTCCGGATTACCAAACATTATCCCGATTTTCAGTCTAATCTGATTGGTGAAAACGATGGTTGTTTTTGATTTGGAAACTACACCGGTTAATTTTCTCAAGGCTTGAGACATCAGTCGCGCCTGCAGTCCCATCTGTGCTTCACCCATCTCGCCTTCGATTTCCGACCGGGGGACAAGGGCAGCGACAGAATCAATCGCAACCAGATCTACTCCGCCTGAGCGAATCAAAGCTTCGGCAATCTCAAGGGCCTGCTCTCCGGTATCGGGTTGAGAAACCAGAAGATCATCCAGATTCACTCCCAATATTTTTGCCCAGGCCGGATCCATAGCATGCTCTGCGTCAATAAAAGCAGCCACTCCTCCGGATTTTTGCGCTTCGGCAATAATCGACAGACAGACCGTTGTCTTACCTGCCGCTTCCGGTCCGAATATCTCCACAATTCTTCCCTTGGGAATTCCGCCAACACCAAGAGCAATATCCAAAGGCAGAATCCCGGTTTTAATCACATCGACCGGAACATGGCTTGTATCTCCCAAACGCATGATTGAACCTTTGCCAAACTGTTTTTGAATCTGCTCTATAGCAAGCATCACCGCCTGTTTTTTCGGGCTCAAGTGTGACTGCCCGTCATTTTTGCCTGCTGTTCTCATAAAAATATTTTTAAATTTATAGTGCCTATATTATTTACTATGTTTCCGAAAATTTCAATCGCTTATATGCTACATTTTATACCACTCTGCTTTGATTTTGCAACTTTTAGGTATATACCTACCGAAGCTTTCAAATGAGAGTTTGGGTTAACTTTACAGTCAAAACTATTCTTCAAAATCAAAGCTCCGTTAGGTATAAACCCTTGCAATTTGAAAGCAAAGGGGTATAATTAGAAGACATAAATTATTCCTATCACGATAAGTCCCCACAAAAAAATAGTAAAGATCAAGGGCCGATCGGTCGTCACGATCTTTTCTGGTCGCTCTCCTTCCTCCTTCTCGTATAGAAGTTGGGCGTAGCGCGAAATGCCATAGACCACCAAGGGAATAGTCACCATCATCCATCTTCTAATTTCAAACAGTGGAAAGAGTTGACTGATCGTCTCCGAAAATAAAGTCTTAATCTGCGGCGGTTTGTCAACATAGGTGAAAAAGGCATAAGCAAGAATCGTTCCGGTGGCAAACGTGTTGGTGAAAAAATCCAGGAGGTGCTCCTTGTAATAACCAAGAGAAGATCTGGTCTCTGAGCCATGCACCACCATCTCGGCGTGGCGTTTGACTGAGGCAATGAAAAGCGAGCCAAAAAAAATGGTATACAAAAGCCAGATAGGAATGTGGTAGCCTGTAGCAATCTCACCGGCCAGCGTCCTGATCATGAATGAGATAGAAATTGTGAAAATATCAATAACCGTCTGTCTTTTAAGATAGAGAGAGTAAAAAAAATGCAAAAGAATAAAAATCAGACTTAAGAAAAAAAAAGGAAGCGAAAAAAACAAAGAAGCAATAAGCGATATCAGCGTAAGAATGAAAACAATGAAGGTTGCTTCAGGTATGGTGATCTTTCCTGCCGCAATTGGCCGAAATTTTTTAATCGGATGTTTTTTATCATAGGAATAGTCAACGATATCATTTAAAACATAGGAAGTCGAGGAAAGAAGACAAAATATAAAAAAAGCATAGACAGACTGAAGAAAGGCCTCTTTTATAAATAACGTTCCTGAAAAGATAATGGCGGTAAAGACAACTAAGTTTTTAATCCACTGATTGACGCGAAGAGCTCTCAAAAGAACAAATACTTTTTGTCTACTCATCAAGTTGCATTATACTATATAAATAATGTTGTGTTAGAATTATCTTTTTCATGATAAACGTCTTTGATCCAAAAAATTTCGCGAATACTCCGTACGTTAGAAAAATTGATAAACCATGGGGGTATGAAATCCATTGGACACCCGCAGATAAACCATATATGGGAAAAATTCTTCATATTAAAGCAAGTAGCCGTTTAAGCCTCCAATATCATACTCAAAAACAAGAATCCTGGTTCTTAATTAATGGTCGAGTAAAGGTTGTCTGGGATGATAATAAAGGCAACCTCGTCGAAACTGAATTAGAAAAAGGTAAAGGTTATAGTTGTTTAATTGGCCAACGACACCGGTTAGTAGGAATTACGGACTGCGATGTTGTTGAAGTATCAACGCCTGAAATTGGAATAACATACCGTTTAGAAGATGACTTTAAAAGACCGGATGAAACAGAAGAAGTAAGAAAACAAGAAAGAAAGGGAATGTAAAATTTACAAAAATAAATTAATTCATAAATATGAATATAAACTTCAAATCTGTCCCCAAACACTACGCGGCTAGACCCCATGAGAAAATGAAAGAGGTTTTGATGGATCCAAAAGGAATTGGTCCTGCCATCCATTATTATATGATTCGGGGTGGAGTCAAACAAAAAAATATCACCGTTTGGGAACCGGGAACAATTAGTGGTGAATATATTAAAACTTACGGACACTATCACGTGGGAAAACTTGATGAAACTTATTGGGTGCTTTTTGGAGAAGGAATTGCACTCTTACAAAAACTCGCTCTCGATGCAAAAGGAAATATGATCCCTGACGTTGTTGAAGTGTTTAAAGCGATAAAAGTAAAAAAGGGCGATAGCGCATATATGCCATCAGGCTACGGACACCTTGTGGCAAATACCGGCGCTAGTTACTTCGTCACAGCCGACGACAGCCCAGTTGACTTTGGAGAGAAGAATGCTGTAAGCCTTCCTGGACATGCAGACTATCAACCTGTAAAAAAGATGCAAGGATTTGCTTACTATGTTGTTGAATACCAAGGAAAACCTACGCTACTTAAGAATAGAAGGTATAAAAAAATCATGAAAGAAGACTTTGGCGGACTTCCTGTGATTGAGAAAATTTGACTAAAGTTTGTAGCCAAATTTCCTAAGAAGATCTTTCCGATCCTTTACTTCATCTAGTTTTTCTATACTTAAAGGGGGTCCTCCGTCGATCACCCCTAATATTCCCCTCCCCTGTTTGGTTTGGGCGACGATGACTT
>MGAI01000048.1:6950-24453 GCA_001789695.1 Candidatus Roizmanbacteria bacterium RIFCSPLOWO2_01_FULL_37_16
TATTTACCGGAAAAGCGTTTTTGAGAAAGATAAAAAGCGAGTGGCCGCAACCTACATTTTTGGCATTTACGGCTGCCAGTTTTATCATTTCCTCATCTGTCCCAGATGTTCTAATCTTCCGCGGTCCCGACGCTTCGCAAAAAGCAAGGCCAAACTTTATTCCCGGCACCGCCTCAATCAAAGTCTCATGAACATCCTCGACAGTTTTTATAAAATGTGACTGGGCGATAATAAAATTTATCTCAGCGGGTTTTTTGATTTTAACCGAAATAAGTTTCATTATGGCAATTATATATTTTAGTCTTTAATAAAACCAGCCAAGAATATGAAGCAGTAGTCCGATAATGAGGATCAAAATCAGCAGATTATATAATCCGCCTAAGAAAAAAAGTCCGAAAAAGGATAAAAGCCATAAAATAAGAAATACCGCAACTATCTCGCGCAGCGGACTTGGCAATATTCTAATCAGCCAAACTATAAGAGCAAAAACCAAAATATCGTATAGGCCTATCGCCTTTCTTCCTATATATAATAAAGGTATATTTATCAGCGAAAACGCAGGAATCCTAACCACCCCTAAAAGCCAGAGGATTACTAAAATAATTAAAAGATAAGTAAGCATATAAATTCTTAATGCTTTTTAATAAAAGCGCCAATATCTTTTTTTGTATTAAAAATTCTTGTTGCTTTTTTTAAAATAATATTCCGCCACTTTTTTGCTTTTTCTATAACTGGCTTTCTACTATCTAAAACAAATTCTTTCATATTTCGGTTTTTATCGTAATAGATAGTGCAAAGATAATCGTAGTCCCAGATACCAAAGTCCGGCTCTTGACCATACTTTTTAACTTGATTTAACATACAAAGATACACCTTTATGCCGCCTTTTATATCTTCCGCTATCTGCTCCAAGAGAACCGCCCTTTTTAAATCTGAAAGTTTCTCAACCAAAAAAATTCGGGATATGTCACCTATTCTTTTTGCGGCAACTCTTCCCTCATAATAATATGGGCTATGTGGATTCCATTTCTTTGATCCGCTAAGAAATGTGGCAAAACCGTAATTTTTAAGATTTTTAAAATGAAACATGCCTTCACTATCGACGTCTGCAGGAGACATATGAATAGTCATCTTGTATCTACTTCTTACGTAGTCCGAAGAGTGTTTGTCACTAAGATGGGCTAAATATTTTTGATACAAGTTTAGATCAAGTCTGGTAGTACACAGATCGAAAACCAAAGGAAATTCATTAAGGTTAACTTCACTATTCATATGACCGGCATTTCGGACAAGAATTGACGAAGAATCAAGCGATTTGGCAAAAAGCATTGATTGATTTTTGTTGACGTAAGGGTCGCTATCCGAGTACAAAACATATGAGGCAGGAATTAGTCTTTTTAATTTTTCATAATCAAAGTCGGTTTTATAAAAAGATGTATTCACCAGATCATACTGCCAAACTTTGGCTGGATTAACAAAAAAAGGGCTGACAAAAATCGCACAGTCAAGTTTGAGATTAAAACGCTCGACTACGTGCAAAATAAATAAAGGACCCAGCGAATGACCAATAAAGCATAACTTCTCCCCGTTTTTAACTTGGGGAAGAATTTTTTCCTGGAAAAATTTAAGCCAGTTTTCTAAATTTTGTTTTTTTGCTGTAGTATTTGGTCCAGCTTTAGTAAAAGAATCCCAATCTTCTGTCGGAAATTGAGGGACAATAACAGTTTGTCCCAGCAACTCTAATTTTTCTTTAAGTTGAGGAAACCAATTACCCTCTGGGCTGCCAAATGATCCGTGAAAAATGACAAACTTCATAAACCAATTATATCATTCTAAGTATATTCCAATGTAAGCAGGATTAGTTTGTTATAATAATGAGAGTCTATGAAAAAAGACTATACAGATGTAGATGTTCTCTATCAGGTTATCGAGGCTATATCTTCATTAGGGACCAAAGAACTGCTTGCTAAAATAGATTATATAGTTACCCATATTACTCATGCCGATTCAACCGGTATCTACATTTTAGATGAAAAAACTAATAGTGTAGTTCTTAAAGCATCCAAACTTCATTTTGATATCGTAGGAAAATTAAAAATGAAGCTCGGACAAGGAATAACAGGTTGGGTTGCTCAATTCGGAAAAACTGTAGTCATCGAAAAGGATGCACCAAGCGATTCTCGTTTTGTAAGAATTCCACAACTACCAGATGACCTTTTTGAGTCGTTTCTTTCTGTTCCTATCAAAAGCAATAACGTAGTCGTTGGAGTGATAAACGTTAAACATAAACTTCCCCATATTTATCCAAAGTCACAAGTTAAGTTGCTTGAAATGATCGGTAAATTAGTGGGTCGAGCGGTTGAACAAGCTATGCTTCTTGAGAAAACAAAAAATTTGGAAGAGGCGCTACAAACGCAAAAAGTCGTCAATAAAGCCAAAGGTATCTTGATAGAAAAAATGAACCTATCAGAAAACGATGCCTATCACACCCTTCGTAAACAAGCCATGAAAAAAGGAAAATCGATGAAGGAGATAGCCGAAGCTGTTATTACTTCTTCAGAAATCACCGGTTGAATATACGAATCACTTTGTTATAATAATCTAAAGATTTATAACAGGACAACGAAGTCTTGTTTGGGAAACGCATTCCACCAAACCTTAATGGAGAGGTGGATTTTTTTTGGTTTAAAATTATTTTTCGGTAAGATGGAAATTTTATCACAACAAGAATGGCTTAAAAAAGTAAATACATCCATTTTTTTTGTGAAAGGAGGAACATGGTTGATGAAAGTACTTGGAGAAAATCATTTAAAAAGTGAGGGTCCACTGGGTGATGACGAAATTGCTCGATTAGAAATGGATTCTGGATATGATGAAAAGACATTTGCAGGTGCAATTTATAATCGTATTGTTGGAGCTAAACCGATTGATATGCTACCTTCTGAGTTTTTTGGGTGGACAGATAGTGAGTTAGTCCGTCGATCAGATATAATTATTGTTCCACTTCTAAGTGCAGATAGTTCACATCGTAGAACTTCCGTCGCTGCCTCTCTTATGTATTACGAATTAATATTACAACAATTAACACCATCAATTAGAAAACTTCAGGGAACAGGAACCGATACTGGGTATTTATATGTGTCTGATTCTGATGTGTTCTTATTTGACTCAAAAACTGCTCCCATAGTTACAGGAGGATCTCGACAATCGTATCATGCTCCAATGTCTGATGCCCCCTTCCAATTCGAAGAGTTATTTAAAACACTCCAAATCCCTCTACGCCCTGGTGCATATTATCAATGGAGAGGATGGATTTATCCAGGCGCTGACGTTGTAAAAGTTGATCCTTCTGAATCAAGACGTGTTGATGGCGATTTCGGATTTGCATCTCCCCATCAGCTAAGATTTCCTAATACTCCAGAGTCTGATTATTTTGGTAAGCAAAGTGCTGAAGATGATTACGAAGTCCCTGTTAACCATCCTATTCGAAAGTTAACCAGTTGGGAAGATGTCTATGATGCTATGGCTCATATATGCACGTTAGACCTTACCAATCAAAATCACTATCATAGTTTAGATCAATTATTAGAACATATTTTTAACTCAAACAACTGGGGAATTGTCGTGGTTGGTTTTGGTCTGGGAAACGTCAACAATCCTGTTAAGTTAGCTGCTGTTGAAGCGGTGAAACGTGGGAAGTTAGTTGTTGGAGTCAGCGGTTGCTTAGTAAGTCACACTAATACTACTTATGATTCTGTATCATTAATAGGCGCAAATCAAACATTATTAGCAAATAGCGAAGCTAAAATAATAGACGGAGGAGTTCTATCTAAAACTTTAGCTCGGGCTATATTAATTCGCTCTCTACTTGAAAATCATACCCAATCACAGTGTCAAGCATTAGTTGACGCTTACATTCAAAGTAGATTCCCAAAAAGGTAAATCAGCATATACCAATTATATTAGTTTGCTTACTTCTTTTCCCAACTTCACTGCATAGTTTGTCCCTCGATCATAAGGATAGGTCATATCCAGATTGGCGATGTAAAAGTTTTTCACCGGCGTGATAAAGTCGGGTTTGTTTTTGAGAAAATCCCTATCATAGATCGGCTGGGCAAAAGGACCAATAAATAATTCAGAATTCAGAATTAAGAATTCAGAATTAATTTTTTTAAGATGAGGAGAGGCAAACTCTATGGTTTCTTTTTTATTCATTTTTAACATTGGATCGTCGCGGTCGACATACCATCCTACGTAGGCGATGTGGTTTCCGGCGTAATACTTTTTGTCAATAAAGTTTGTATGTTGAGCTATGATCATGATAGGAATTTTGGCTGAGCAAATATTTAACCAGTAGGTTTTTTCTAAGATTGGTTGTTTTGTTTCCAGAATTAAAACAACTGCATGCAGGTATTTAAGTTTGGAAAACCTTTGCAAGTAATCTGTCGGGAAAATTGTTTGAGTAATTTTTGACATGATCACCGTTGGTAGTGTTGAAATCACAACATCGAATTTTTCTTTGTTGTTAATAACGAATCCTTCCCTACTCTTTCCTAGATGATCAACGGTAAAATCTTTCTTTACCCTAACCCCTAAACCCTTTACCCTATTTTCTACATAATTAATCAAAGTCTGAAACCCTCCCTTAATGTATCCCAGTTTTTTAGCTCTTTTAGTAATCCTCGCCCAGATAAAAGAAGCCAAGATATTTTCCGCATATTTACCGAACTTTTTCCGAAAAAGCTCTTGCCACAGTACTTCCCAGACATGTTTTCCCTGGGTTTTTTTTAAAAATTCTTCCGCTGTCAGTTTTTCGTAAAGACTTAGAAACGGAGAAGTTTTCAAAAATGCCAAAACCATTCCTGCCCGGATTTTTTCCGGCCAAGAGAGGAGGGGAAATCTTAAGAAATCTTGCGGAGAATCTAAGGGAAATATGCGGTAATCGGCTTCCATCTTCACCTTTTGGAAGCCGTCCCGGACTTGATCCGGGATCCCGTTAAAACCAGATCCTGAAACAAGTTCAGGATGACTAGAAACATCATACAAAGATGAGGTTATTGTTTCTCTAAAAAAGATCTCATCAAATCCTACGTCCTTGGCAAAATTTAAAATATCGTCTTCGCTATCTAAAAGATGATGATAGGCCCTCTCCAGATACCAATCCCAATTCGGCTGCTTGAATCCAACCGCCAATCCTCCCAAAACTTTTTCTTTTTCGAAAAGCGTCACCGCGTGTCCTTTTTTCGCCAGATAATATGCAGCCGTCAGCCCGGTAAATCCTCCACCTAAAACTGCGATTTCCATAGATCTTTATTATACTCGATTACAGCGAGTCTTCAGGTCTTGAACTTTCATATCAATCTAATTAATTTAAACCGAGCGTTAGAATTGACAACTGTAGTTGATTTGTTATTATTGTTTATAACTTTATTTTATCAATATGAATCCGCGAGTTAATGTTTTAAACAATTATTCTCCCCAGTCGTGTTCCAGCTTTAGAAGTGGTGGGGAGATTTTTGTTTATGTAAGATAAAATTAAAAATTAAAAAACAAAATTAACCCCGCCCAGGCGGGGTTTTTTTATGGAAAAGGCAAAAAAATATTTTGTTATCGACTTCGACAGCACGTTTATAAAAAAAGAGGCGTTAGAAGAACTTGCAGAGATTGTTCTTAAAAATAATCCTGAAAAAAATACTATCTTAGCCAAGATCAAAAAAATAACCAAAGAGGGGATGGAGGGAAAAATCGGTTTTTTTGAGGAATTATCCAAACGCTTAAATCTGCTAAATATCAATCGACGACATATCTTATTATGGATAAAAAAATTAAGAAGACAGATAACTGATTCAATTCGCCGCAATAAACAATTTTTTAAAAAAAACAAAAATGAAATTTATATCATCTCTGGAGCATTTAAAGAATGTATCTTGCCGATTATAAAAGAGTTTGGGCTGCGAGAAGATCATGTATTTGCTAATACATTTATTTTTAATCATAAAGGTGAAGTCATCGGAGTGGACAAAAAAAATCCACTATCGCAAGACAATGGGAAAGTCAAAGTGATTCGCTCGCTTAAATTAAAAGGTGAAATTTACGTCGTGGGAGACGGTCATACTGATTATTTGATAAAGAAGTTCGGTCTTGCATCCAAATTTATCGCCTTTACGGAAAATATCGCTAGGGAGGTCGTTGTAAAAAAAGCAGATCATATAGCGCCAAATTTTGATGAATTTTTGTACATCAATAAGTTTGCTACTTCTTTGTCGTATCCCAAAAACCGTATTAAGGTTCTGCTTTTGGAGAATATCGACGCATCGGCTGTCTCTAGCTTTGATAAGGAAGGCTACCAGGTAGAAGATTATTCCAAAAGCCTTGACCGGCAAACTCTGATTGCCAAACTGAAAAATACAAGAGTTCTTGGTATTCGTTCGCGAAGTAAAATAGATGGAGCTATTTTACGCTCAGCAGATAGGCTTATCTCTATCGGTGCATTTTGCATAGGTACAGATCAAATAGATTTAAAAACTGCTTCCGATAAAGGCATCTGCGTCTTCAATGCACCCTACAGCAATACCCGAAGTGTAGTGGAGTTGATCTTAGGTGAAATTATCATGCTGGCTCGAGGAATTTTCGACAAAAGTTTTAACCTCCATAAAGGAATTTGGACCAAATCGACTTCTGGATCTTTTGAGGTAAGGGGGAAAACTCTGGGGATAATAGGCTACGGCAACATCGGAAGCCAACTTTCTGTTCTGGCAGAAAATATGGGTATGCGTGTCATTTATTATGATGTTGTCGAGAAGTTGCCTCTGGGTAACGCCAAAAGATGCAAAAGTTTAGGCGAGCTTCTCAAAAACTCAGACATCATCACGGTCCACGTCGATGGAAATGAGAAAAACAAAAATCTCATTGGAGAGAGGCAGTTCTCCCTAATGAAGAAAGGAGTACTGTTTCTCAATGCCAGCCGTGGTTTTGTCGTAGATATTTCCGCGCTCGCAAGACATATCTCCCAAGCAAAAGTAAGAGGCGCTGCTGTCGACGTATTTCCAGACGAGCCAAAAGACAAAAAAGCAAAATTTTCCTCAATTTTGCAGGACCTTCCTAATACCATACTTACTCCCCACATAGGAGGCAGTACTCTTGAGGCGCAAAAAAACATAGGCGATTTTGTCTCTGCCAAAATCATCGACTATATAAACTCCGGCAACACCTACCTTTCCGTCAATATCCCAAATATTCAACTTCCCAAACAGAAAGGATATCACCGCCTCCTGCACCTACATGGTAATGTCCCGGGTATCCTTGCCTCCATAAACGGTATCTTGGCTAAATACCAGATCAATATCGAAGGCCAGTATCTTAAAACTAATGAGCAGATAGGCTATGTCATAACCGATGTCAATAAGAAATACGACCAAAAAGTATTCGAAGAATTGAAGAAAGTGCCAAAGACAATTCGTTTTAGAGTTTTATATTAAATTGCTCTATGAATAGAAAACTAAAAACAAAAATCTATTTTACCTGCGGCCCAAGTCAGCTTTACCCAACAGTTAAAAAACACTTAAAGGAGGCAATGGATAGTGATATTCTCTCCATCTCCCACCGAAGTCCTCAATTTCAAAAAATATATCAATCGCTAATTAATAATTTAAAGAAACTCTTAAATCTGCCTGAAGACTTCCATATTTTTTTTCTTTCTTCGTCTCTTGAATCGATAGAAAGAATCATCCAAAACTGTGTAGCAAAATATAGTTTTCATTTTGTCAACGGAGCTTTTTCGAAAAAGTTTTACCAGGCAGCCATTGATCTTAAAAAAAATCCGCAGCTTTACGAAGTTGGGGGGGGATATGGATTTGATCTAAAAAAGGTTGAAATTCCCAAAAAAACAGAAGTTATCTGTCTTACCCACAACGAAACAAGTACTGGTGTTGCAATACCTGTGCAATTTATAAATCAATTACCAGCTCAAGCCCCATCTTCTTTGATTGCGGTTGACATGGTATCTTCCGCGCCCTATCCATCCCTCGATTATAAAAAAATTGACCTTGCTTTTTTTTCAACCCAGAAGGGGTTTGGACTGCCTGCTGGACTTTCGGTCATGCTGGTAAATGAAAAAGCTCTCAATAAGGCAAGGTTTTTAGAAAAAAAAGGCTTTATCACTGGAAGTCATCACAGATTTATATCGCTTCTTAAAAAAGAGCAGATATTTCAGACTCCTGAAACTCCAAATGTACTGGCGATCTATTTACTCAATAAAGTCTGCGAAGATATGTTAAAAAAGGGAATTAAAACCATCCGTAAAGAAATCGAAGAAAAAGCAAAGTTGCTTTATAATTTTTTCGACAATCATAGATACTTCAAGCCGTTTGTCAAAGACCCTCAATTTAGATCAAAAACAACAATCGTCATCGACGTCAAAGAAAAAGCCAAAGAGATTGTTTCAAAACTCGCTTCTTGGGGCTTTATCTTAAGTCTGGGGTACGGAAGTTTTAAAGACTCACAAATTCGTATCTCCAATTTTCCCGCTCACTCGATAAATGACGTCAAAAAACTTATTAAATCTATGGAGCTTTTATGAAAAACAATAATCTTGTTAAGCAACACAAGTATTACAACAATGAGTTCTTTGCCAAATGGGCAAAGTTATACGACTTGGAAAAGTATATTCTTTTTCCTTTAAGAAAAAAGGCCGCAAGATTTCTTGATTTGAAACCGCCTAAAAAAATAGTAGATGTGGCAACTGGAACAGGAGCACAAGCTTTTGAATTTGCAAAAATTGGTCATGATGTTATCGGTATAGACTTATCTCCGGAAATGCTCAATCAAGCCAAGAAAAAAATTAAATCAAATTTAAAACTTAAGTTTCTCCCAGCCGATGGAATAAAACTTCCTTTTAAAAATAATTCGTTTGATGCATCAACAATCTCGCTTGGTCTTCACGACATGCCTTATGAAATTGGGCTTCTAGTTTTAAAAGAGATGAAACGCGTAAGCAAAAAGGGCGGACTAATTTTAATCATCGACTATAATGAACCGAAAAAACATTTCGTAGCCAGATTAACTCAACCGCTAATATTGCTGTATGAAACTTCTATGTATAAACCTTTTATAAATCGAGGAATAGAGACATTATTAAAAGAAATTGACTTAAAAATTTATCGAGAAACTAATTTTTTAGGTATATTCCAAATACTATTGCTTAAAAATTAAACTTGAGGCTGCACACCCTCAGGGTGTGTTTTTACCGCAGAATTACCGAGGATTCTCCGCAGTCTTTGGGGCATTTACCACCTCGATTAAAACTGTCTCCAGAAAAACAGTTATTGGAATGGCGAGTAAAATCCCCAACACTCCACCCATCTTCCCTCCGATTAAAAGCGCCAAAAGAGTAATAATCGGGTTTAACCCGACCGCTTTTTTCATGACAACCGGGACGATTATATTATTCTCAAGCTGCTGCACTATAAAATACAAAGCTATTGCGGCAAATCCCATCACGGGCGAAGTGGCAAACCCCAATAAAATAGCTGGGACAGAGGACAGGGTTGGACCAAGGTTGGGCACAGCCTCAAGAAGTCCTGCCAAAACGGCCAAAGCCAAAGCATAGCGTATTCCTATCAAATTCAGTCCAACATAAGTCAAAAGTCCAACCACAGTCATCAGAGTTATCTCTCCCCAGAACCAGGCATTCAATCGTTTTTCTGCCTTATCAATGACGACGGTAGCTGTTTTGGCTTTTTCCTCGGAAAAAAATCTCGCGATAATTTTTCGTATAACATTTTCCTCCAAGAGTAAATAAAAGGCAAAAAAAAGCGTAGAGATAAAAAATACCGCGTTGGAGAAAATGCCTTTAACTATATCAAAAAACTGGCTAGCGATGTCTGGTAAATATTGAAAAACAGAGTCCAGATTTAAAAGTGACATCGCGTTTGGTGCAAATCTCTCTAGAATTGAGGGAAGGACTCTAAAAAGAAGCGTGCTCTCGGTCAGCAAGGGTGGAACAATCAGGAAAATTATTGAGAAAAAAAAGGTCAAAAATATCAGATAGACTAAAAAAGCAGCTAAAAAACGGGGGATTCTATATCTTTCCAAAAAAGAGACATAGGGCTTAAGAGCACTCATGATGATGAAGGCAATAAAAAAAGAAAAGATGATATCCTGCACCAGCCAAAGAAATTTAAGAAGTAGTAGGAAAAAAACCGTAAATACAATTGTTCGCGAAGAAATTTCAATCGTATTATTTTTATCCATATATAGACCCTGCCTAGCTAATTATTGCTGATAGCTATTTAGGATGAAAACAAACTTCATAAGTTCCATTTTCAATTATAACTGATTTTAACTATTTTTAACCATTTTCAACTTATTATAACTGAAAGCGATCTACTTGATCACTTTCATCCTGAGCGAACTTGTCCTGAGTGAAATCGAAGGAGTCGAAGGATCTATTGCTTATCCTTGAGCCAAAACTAAAGCAAGGACGTTTTTCGCTCCAGCGCTTTTAAGAGCGCGGGCTGCTTCTTTTAGCGTCGATCCGGTTGTCAAAACGTCGTCAACTAGAATAAAATTTTTTCCCTTGATAGCGTCCCTCGACTCAGCCTGAAAAGCACCCCTCATATTTCTGTAGCGATCTTGATTGCTTTTTAATTGGGCTTGTGAAAGCGTATCTTTCTTTCTTGTCAGATGTGCGGTTAAAGGACAGCTAAGAAATTGATTAAAAAACTGGGCTATAATTTTTGCCTGGTTAAAGCCCCGTATCCTTAATTTGCTTGGGTAAAGCGGAATGGGTTCGAAATAAAACTTGCCCCAGGAGAGATTTTTAAAAAGTTTAAGTTTCTCTAGACTTTCAGGCTTGATGACAAGGCATAACTCTTTCCAGACGTCTGTCGCCAGGCGATATTTTATACTTTTGATGATCGTCTTTAGGAAATTATTATAGTGAAAGATGCTTAAAATCCCATCTATCCCATCTCGCCTCTTGCATATAGGGTGGGTAAATCCATTCAGACTAGATCTTTTACAATAAAGACAGAAGTCTTTTTCTCTGTAGCTCAACTTTTTTTGACAATTATGACAAATATAAGCACCCAAGAAACCACAACCCAAACAAAACTTGGGAAAAAGCAGATCCTTAAGAAACATATAAAAATACTAGCAGTTATTAGCTCGTAGTTAATAGTTATTAGGGAAAAAACAAATAACAAATAACCACTAATCAGTAACAGAATTTTCAATTCTTGTTCACAAAAATTTTTGCATCTAACAATTTTGTCAGGACGAAAATCTATTTTGAGGCTGTGATATAGTTTGATATTATTTTGACCTCTTGCATTCCCAGGAGTAGTGTTTTAAATTTTAAAGTGGCACTAGATAAACATCAGCTATGTATTGTATATTTTGCAAGAACCCAGACACGGAGGTAATCGAAACCAGACTTTCAGAGGACGGAGGAGCAATACGAAGAAGGCGACACTGCCCAAAGTGTGTAAAAAGATTTACAACATACGAGCGGGTTGAGGAACTGCCAATCCTGGTCATCAAAAGAGACGGGCGCCGGGAAAGATTTGATAGGGAGAAGTTAAGACGTGGTATATTTAAGTCCTGCGAAAAAACCAAAGTTACGTCAGACCAGGTAGAAAGAGTTGTTTCTGAGGTTGAGGCAGAGCTAAAACAACAAGGTACAACCGAGATCGAAAGCAGATTGATTGGCAACCTTGTTGCCAAATATTTAAAAAAAATTGATAAAATTGCCTACATCCGCTTTGCTTCCGTATTTAGAAGATTTGTTGATGTTGAGGATTTTGAGAAAGAATTAAAGAAATTGCTCTGATTATAAATTGTAATATTGTCATGAAATTAACCGGAGTTTCAGAAAAAGTTTTCCTTGATCGATACTCTTTAAAAGACAAAGCTGGCGAACCGCTCGAAAAAAACCCGGTTGAGATGTGGAAGAGGCTTTCCAAAGCTGTTGCCTCGATTGAAGAAAAAGACAGAAAACGGCGTTGGGAAAAAGAATTCTACTTCGCGATGAAAGACTTCAAGTACGTTCCAGGCGGCAGAATCTTAGCCGGAGCAGGAACTGGTTATAAGGTAACTTTCTATAACTGCTTTGTCATCCCAAGCCCCAAAGACTCAAGAGAGGGTATCCTAGAAACCTTAAAGCAGATGGTTGAGATTATGGCCCGCGGCGGAGGAGTCGGCATCAACCTGTCTTCGCTTCGGCCTAAAGGCTCAAGAGTAAAAAAAGTAAATGGCTTCTCATCGGGTCCCTGCAATTGGGCTGAGCTTTTTTCAGTCGCCACCAAAGACATCATCCAACAGGGAGGAACCAGGCGCGGAGCCCTCATGCTCATGTTGTGGGATTGGCATCCAGATCTTGAAGACTTTATAACGGTCAAGCAGGATTTGACGCGCATCAACGGCGCCAATCTATCGGTCTGTATTTCTGACCGCTTTATGGACGCAGTTGAAAAAGACGCTGACTGGCCGCTGCTTTTTCCCGACCCAAGCGATCCGGAGTATGATGAAAAGTGGGACGGAGATCTTGAGGTGTGGAAATCGCTTGGCAAAAAAGTGGTCGTGCGAAAAGTAGTCAAAGCTAGAAAAATCTGGGATATGATAGCCGAGGCTTCCTGGAGAAGCGCTGAGCCGGGGACTGTGTTTATGGAACGTTACAACAAGTGGCATAACAATTATTATTGGAACAGGATAAACTGTGTCAATCCCTGCGGTGAAGAGGGGCTGCCACCCTGGGGTGTATGTAACTTAGGATCGATCAATCTGTCTGCTTTGGTTAAGTCAAAAAATATCGACAAGAAAGGAAAATTCGACTTCAAAACCTTGAGACGCTTGGTCCGGACAGCTGTTCGCTTCCAGGACAATATCGTTGATATGGATCCCTACATCTTTGAGGGAATTCGCCAAACCCAACTTAATGGCGAACGAAGAATCGGCCTTGGCACTATGGGATTAGGTGACACCCTGATTAAACTTCACCTTCGCTACGGTTCAGAGGATGCGCTAAAATTTATCGATCAAGTCTACAAGATTATAAGGGATGAGGCTTATAGGGCTTCTGTAGAAAATGCCAAAGAAAAAGGTTTTTTCCCAAAATTTGATAAAGCTAAATATCCTCGAGGAAAATTTATTAGGGAGTTAGCCAAAGATCTTCAGAAAGATATCAAGAAATACGGGATTAGAAATTCTATTCTTTTGATGCAGGCGCCAACCGGATCAACCTCTCTCATGGCCAATGCCACCTCGGGTATCGAACCAGTCTACGAATTTGAGTTTGTCAGACGAGACAGGCTGGGAACTCATATCATCCGTCACCATCTTTTTGACGAGTGGTATGCAAAACACGAAAAAGAGATAAAAGAAGGAGTAGTCAAAAAGCCGGAGTGGTTTGTCTCGGCTAATGAACTTAGTCCCCAAGACCACGTTAAGGTCCAGGCTGTGATCCAAAAATACGTTGACGCCTCTATCTCAAAAACAGTCAATGCACCCAAAACTCACACCGTCGAGGATGTAAAAAAACTCTATACCCTAGCCTATAAACTGGGTCTTAAGGGAATTACCTATATGAGAGAAGGATCGCGCCCCGGCGTATTGGAGCGAAAAAAAGAGGAGAAAAAGCCGGTCGCTGAAAAGCCTCAAACCTATCTTGTTAAACCTAGACCCATGGTTGTCCATGGCTCAACCTATCGCATCGACACTCCGGTTGGCGCAGCTTTTATAACCATCAATACCAACGGCAATATGGAGCCTTTGGAAGTTTTTATTAACGTTGGCAAAGCAGGCACCGATGTCTACGCCATGGCCGAAGGATTGGGCCGAGTAATATCTTTGGCTTTGCGATTTGGCTCGCATCTTTCGCCAAAAGAGAGAGTAAAACAGGTAGCCGAACAACTGCAAGGAATAGGTGGAGCCAGAAGCCATGGATTTGGCAAAGAGAAGATTCGAAGTCTTCCCGATGCTGTAGCTAAAGTTTTGTCCATGCACTTTGGTCTAAACGGTCAAGCACAAAAATCCGCAGGCAATGGCCAGGGCAATGGCCAATCGGAGCTTGCCACCGAACTTAAAAAAATGCCAGAAGAAAAACCAACCCTAGTCTCTTCTGTCTCACAACCGTCACTTATGCAACCAAACAACTCCGATCTTTTTGACATCTGCCCGTCCTGCGGTGAAGCCAGTCTAGCTCATGAGGAAGGCTGCGCCAAATGCTACGGTTGCGGCTACGCCGAGTGTTAAACTTGACAATAGATGATAGAATATAGAAGCTGGATCATGAAACTGGAAGGTTGAAATTAGAAATTCAAACTTCTATTTTCTAACTTCAATCCTCCATCGTCTAAATTTATATATGTCTATTTACACCCGCACCGGTGATAAAGGAACCACCTCACTCTTTGGCGGCAAACGCGTCTCAAAATCCGACCCTCAAGTTGAGGCCTACGGATCGGTTGATGAACTAACAAGTTTTTTAGGTCTTATTATCTCTAAACTACCTCCTACAAACCATGAACTAATAACTACACAAAAGGATCTCTATAAAATCATGGCTTATCTGTCAGGTGCAAAAACAGACTTAAAATTTTTAAAGAAACGGGTGAAAGATTTTGAGAAGCAGATTGACAGGCTGGATAAAAAACTGCCCAAACTGACACGCTTCATTCTCCCAGGAGGCAATCAACTCTCCGCCTGGTTTCACATCCTACGCGTGACCTGCCGCCGCAGCGAACGCTCCGTTGTGAAATATTTTACTTCTCTTTCTCAACCCTATACCCTATACCCTAACCCCTTAGTTATTAAATATCTCAATCGTCTCTCCGACCTCTTTTTCACCCTCGCTCGTTTTTATAACAAAGGAAAAGATTTTCTTACTTGACAAAATATTTAATGTACGTTATTATGTACATATATGAAACTGAGATCAACTTTGTCAGTAACTGAAGCTCGCAAACAACTATTTAACATTCTTGAAGATGTAAGCACTCCTGGAGTTTACTATACACTTACAGAAAAAGGTTCGCCCAAGGCTGTCATTTTATCAGCCGAAGAATTTGATTCACTTATTGAAACAATAGAAATACTTCAGGATAAAAAACTTGTAGCTGATATCAAAAGAGCTGAAGAGGCAATAAAAAAAGGGGAATATTATACTTGGGAGGAAGTTAAGAAAAAGTTAGGGTTTAAAAATAAACAGGAATTTTTGCTAAGAGATAAAGACAGAAAAAAGTATAAGACAAGGACTAAGAAGAAAAAATAATATGTCTTTTAATTTTAGACTGATAGCTGCAAAGAATATTTATAAATCTCTTTCAAAAATTCCCCTGCCTTGGCGAGAACGGATTGTTAAAGCTATTGACGATCTTGCTTATAATCCTTACCGAGGAGAAAAACTTTGGAGAGAGTTTATAGGAAAAAGAAAAATTCGGGTCTGGCCTTATAGAATTATTTATTCGGTCGATGAAAAAAGAAAAATAGTCTATATTTTAGATGTCGGTCACCGTCAAGGGGTTTATAAATAAAAATCTTTTAAAATTGTCCAGATTTTAAGGGAAGTTTCTCAGGATCTTCTGAACACTCGCCCATTGTTTCTTGGCTGCAGGTAATTACCACGTAATCTTTATACTCGTATTTACCATCCTCAAGCCAGTTAAAAAATGAAGTTCTTCCGATATTTTTTAATTCATTGTCCTCAAGTCTGACAAGCATTGTCTCCGGTTGATGACCGCCACAATTCCAGCAATCGAATAAATTTAGGGATAAGTATTTAGTATCGGAAGAAAATTGGTCGATCTTAGATGGGTCATTCGTGGGAAATTTTTTAACCAGAATCGACTGGCGGAATTTGTCAAACGGAGTGTAATAAAAAAGATAAAATTCATTCTTCCACCTCATGACAAAAACAAAACTCTTTTTATCTGGTGCTACCTTAAACCCGAAAACTTCATCTTCCATAAACTCATTTGGTTTTACTCCAACTGGAGTATCAACTAGTCCGTACCAGGAATATTTTTCAGGATTTTGTAGTTGTACTTCATGAGGTTCCGACTGATTTGTGTCGTCATATATTTTACCCCGATATCTTAAGTAAGTATTTTCTTCAACTCTGGCAAAACTCACTGTATTTGGACCAAGTGGAACAACCTCTTCGTCTTTAAATTCTTGCTTTTCTTCAATTGGAGACAGCTCAATCTCATCCGGTGGAAACACAGCCTCGGGTGATGGAGTCAACGCTGGTGGTAATTTGCCTGTTGGGTAATTTTTCGCCTGTTGTTGTTTGCCCAGGTAATAAAAACTACCGCCGACTATGGTAATAGTAACTACAAACAGCAATCCGAAAAATAACTTTTTATAAGTATCGGGTTTTTGCAAAGCAGGTTTTTGAATTTCTTCTTCCACGTTTTAATATTATCACAATAATTTTTTAATTTTATATCTGCTATACTAATTTTTTATCATGAAAAATATTTGGTATTTGGTTGCCGGAATAATTTTAGTTTTAGTGATTTTTTTCCTGGTTAAAAATAAAAATATCTCGGTCGAATTTGACAGAGATACCGAACCGACGGTAGCCGAAGAAGAACAAACTATGGATACTAAGCCTACTCCCGAAATGAAAATCGATAAAAGCAAAAGCTATACTGCAACTTTGAAAACCGAAAAAGGCGACATTGTCATTACCCTGACTGCCGATAAAACTCCAATAACGGTCAACAATTTTGTTTACCTCGCCAAAAAAGGATTTTACTCTAACACGGTTTTCCACCGGACAATCAAAGGTTTTATGATCCAGGGCGGCGACCCGGAAGGCACAGGCCGCGGAGGCCCCGGCTACAGATTTGAGGATGAACCTTTTGAAGGCGACTACAGCCGAGGAACAGTTGCCATGGCCAATGCCGGACCCGATACCAACGGCAGTCAGTTTTTTATTATGCACCAGGACTATGAGCTTCCTAATAATTATGTGATTTTTGGTAAAGTTGTCTCCAGCTTGGAAGCGGTTGACGCAATCGCCGAAGCTCCGGTCAAATCCAACGCCATGGGCGAAAACTCCACACCGGAAACTCCCGTCAAGGTATTTTCGGTTGAGATAAAGGAAGAATAAACGTCTGTTAAAATAAATTTAATGAAAAAAGAGAAGATTTGCGCCTTCATCGACAGCCAAAATTTAAACCTCGGCGTAAGATCGCAGGGCTGGAAACTGGATTATGCCAAATTCCGCATATTCCTCAAAGAGAAGTATAAAGTAAACGAAGCCTTCCTTTTCATTGGCTTTATCCCAAAGTACAAAAAATTATATTCTTCACTAGAAAAAGCTGGCTACAAAATAGTCTATAAACCGGTTGTAGAATCGAGCAATAAATATAAACCAACCAAAGGTAATGTCGATGCTGAACTTGTACTCCATACGATGATTGAGTATCCTAATTTTCAAAAAGCAATTATAGTATCGGGCGACGGCGACTTTTATTGTTTAATAGAATATCTTCAAAAG
>MGAI01000049.1 GCA_001789695.1 Candidatus Roizmanbacteria bacterium RIFCSPLOWO2_01_FULL_37_16
AAAAGATGGAAGAAGGCGAAAATAGCTAAAGTGCAAGCGAGCAAAAAGTTTCTAAAAAGACTTTCTTTCTTGGAAAAAAGAACTGCGATTGTGCTAACGAAATAAGTAAAGATAAAAAGATAAAGTCCCATCTGTTTCGCGGAAGTAATGCCCAATACCAGATGTTTATCGTTAAGCTGCATACCTTTTAGTCCAGAGGCAATCCACCAAGCGTTAAAAGCATTTAGCGAATACCAAGGAAACCAATCGGAGTTTATCGTTAAAAGCCAGATGAGTCTTTCCGTTTGTTTTCCTAGAAAAAAAGGCAATGTCACAATCAAAAAAGCCAAAAAAGATACGGCCAGGCTTGACACAAGCTCTTTAAAAGAATATTTCTTAAAGATCATAAGATAAAAAAGTGGAATAAAAATTATATTCTGAAATTTCATTAAACAAGAAATAGTAAAGATAGCCGAAGCCCATTTTGCTTTTCCGATAAAAAGTAGGTAAACGCTGGCCAAAAATAGAGCCAATCCAAACTGATCAACCTGCCCCCAGACAACACCATCATAGATTACGGCAGGGTTGAGAAAGTAGAAGAGAGCAAAAACTTTAGCATATTTCCCAATGTTTGAGGTTTGAGGTTTGATGTTTGAAGTTTTTCTTTCTTCTAACTTCCAACTTCTAATTTCTAACTGCTTGGTTATCTTTATAATCAACCACACAATCATTAAGTCTGCCGCGATTGTTATCAACTTAATCAAAAATAAGTAGAATATATTATTATCCGCCCAGTACTCATTGATATTATGCGGATCTTTGAAAAGAGCGTAGACTTTGTTTATAAACCATAGTACATAAGAAAAGCCCGGCGGATAATTGTAATTGGTATTAGTCATCATCCATAAAACACCCTTATCCGAAGCAGCCAGTCCCCAACCCTTCCAAAATGCCACATCAGCCTTAAAGCCAGCAAGAGGAATCAGCATTAAACGGATTAATAAACCAATTACAAGGAAGAGATAGAACATAATGTAAAGTCTATCAAATAAGACGATGGATAATTGATAGTTGAAGCTCGATATGGAGGATGGAAGATAGATAATAGATGCTACTTCTATCTTCTATCATCTATCGTCTAACCTATTTATTTCTTAACGCCCATGCTATTCAATAGCCTATTAAAGACTGTCTGACCGTCCTCTGGAAAGATATTGTTCACATGGAGGATTTTATCACTTTGACCTGGAATGGGAAAAAAATAATTGTCGGTACCAACAAGATCGCTCTGGTTAACATATCTAGCCTTCCAACCGGTTAATCCATTCTCTGTCTCGTATGTTTCAATATCCTTAAGAGCTTTAAGTCCACCGAAAAATTTCCAGTAATTTCTAACAAATTCTTCTTGTCCTCCTCGGAGTTTTGGATCGTAATTTGAGATCGTCTCTACCAATACCATCAGGTTAAATTGGGCCGGAAGATCCGAAACATCAAATGTAACCGTATCGTTGACATCACCTGGGAAAATAAGAGGTATCATTTCCGGAGGATACTGAAAAACATATTGACCTCTAGGGCTAGTGAAGTCTGTCCAATTAGCTGCACTTGACATTTTCGAATAATCATATTGCGGTCTTTGAGGCTGCTGTGTAGGCGCAGGTGTTTCATTCCCGGTATAGTTAATCCCTGCCGGAAATACAACTTGTCCCTTACTCTTTTTGCTCACCCACCAATAGACGCCACCGACCAATGCTAAAAAAACCAGCAAAGTTCCAATACTTAAAATAGTCAAAGTGCTTTTACCGAGAGATTCTTGTTGGGGTTTTTGTTCATTCATAAATAAATTACTAAATTGTAACTTTAAAAATATATCTAATTTTATCTTTCATGTCAACTCAAAAATCACAATCTCCTTATTTTTGTATATCTCTTTTAAAAATGGGTATTGGTATAGAGGCCTAATATCATATCCTTCGATAGACGTCAAAACGACAAATTTAAGGTCATTTTTCTTTAAAAAATCATAAGCCTCATCCTTCGACATAGCACCTAAATAAAAATTGCTTGTTCTGATATTTTTATCAATGTAGTTTGGGGTTACTATCTGGCGTGCAACATAGGTCTTTCTGCCGGAATAGACGGGTATAACTGTACCTAAAAATTGACTTGGGGTTATCAGAACATTTCCCTTTTCGGAAAATTTATCAAGCATTTTAAAACCGTCTATTATTCCACTAGGTAAATAGCTAATAGGCGAAGAAATGTTTTGATCGTTAGTAATTAACTGAAATGCCTGGAAATGTATCGGTATGGAATAAAACAAAAGCCCAAAGACAGCAACCGCAATGAATAGCTTTTTTACCCGTCCCAAATACTCGCCAATCTGCTTTATCCCCAAAATACTCAAGCTAGCCAATAGAATATAATTTAACGGTGTCAAAAATCTGCCATTATGCGTACCTATAATTTTATCAAAGGAAGAGTTATATAGGCTTATGCTTACTATAAACGATAGTAAAAAAATAAATTTTAAGACGTTGAATCGGGAAAAAAATTTTTTTATTCCAAAAAATGAAAGAGTAAAAAGCGGTCCGAAAGTCAAAAAAAAAGTCTTGAGGCCTGGACTTTGATGCAAGATCGACTCTGTGTTTTTAAAAGCTCCAAGAAAAGTCGTTTTTTCATAGAACATTTTGATAGCCATAGCCACTGCCACAAGCACAATTGAACAGACCGTCAAGGCAAAAAATAGTTTAACCGCGCTTCTCTTTTTCTGCTTGAATAAAGTAAGGAAAATGTAAAAAGTACCCGTCAATAAAATTGCCAAAAAAGGCACAACTACGCTATAAGAATTAAAACTTAGTACACCGGTAAAAAGAACTGTCATCAGAAAAGTTTTTTTTAGCCAATTACTGATTTTCAAGTCACTACGTTTTTCAATCAAGTCGGAAAAAATAATAAATCCCAAAAGGATAAAAATCGTGCTTAACAAATGATGTGGAATCGGTTCAAATCTTCGAAAAAACGTGCTAGTCGAATACCAAAAATCATTGGTTTTGATTGTTCCTCCGTTTACCAGCCAAAAAGGACCGGCGGACAAAGCTAAAAACAGTGTTGCGGTTTGTAGCCAAAATGACTCGCGGTTAAGAATTTTTTTAATAGTTATTGAAATCAGCACTACTGTCACTGTGGAGAATAAAAAAACGCTAAGCCAAAATGCTGTCACCGGAGTCAGATTTAACATCCTGCCTATCTGTCCGATAATAATATAAGGCCAGAGATGAGGATAAACTGTACCATCGTCTGTTGCTCCCTGCTGATAGGAAATCAAGGCTCCTCTCTCTCCCTGCGCGATTGGTGTCAAATAATAGAAATAGTCTAGATAATAATGGCCGGTCCAAAGATATCTGGCCCCGTGCGGTGATTTTGCATATCCGACAATAACATGGAGCATTGTCAAAATTCCGACAATAATTGCTATGGATAAGATAAAAATATTTTTATTCCAAACATTTTTTTCCATTAATTTATTATTATATGGGATGTTATGAAAAAATCCGGAGTTTATCCCTTCGATAATGATATTACCTTAAACGGAGGTTACCTGTATACTACAAATTCGATCTTGAGCAGCAAACTCGCCAATGAAAGGCTGACAAAAGCTACCGTAGAAATGGTTAATTTGAGAAATAAAAGAATTATTGATGTTGGCTGTGGTGACGGTTCATATACCTATGAGCTCTATAAGCGCTATCAACCCAAACAGATCGTAGGGATTGATGCTTCAAAAAATGCCATTAAATTAGCACGGGCGCTTTACGCGAAAAAAGGGGTCCAATTTGTCCTATGTAGCATTTACAGTCTGACGAAAATGTTTGACCTTTTTGACATTGCCATTGTGAGAGGTGTCATCCACCACGTTGAGCACCCTTATAAAGCAATAGGGGAAATTGCAAAAATAGCTAGTGAAGTCGTAATCTTAGAACCCAACGGCTATAACCCGGCTTTAAAATTGATTGAAAAAATATCTCTCTATCACCGGATCCATAAAGAAAAATCCTATCCGCCTTTTAAACTCAGAAACTGGATCAATCTAACGGAACTGAAAATTGTCAAAGATCAATACGTAGGATTTGTACCTTTCTTTTGCCCTGACGGAATGGCAAAGACTTTAAATGTTATGGAACCTTGGATTGAAAAGTTGCCTGTTTTTTGTCGCTTCTTATGCGGAGTATACGTAGTTTTAGCCAAAAAACACTCCCATGTCTAGAACCGCTTTTTCTGTTCGAACCAAAAATTAATCATATCGATCATGGCCCATAAAATATCGCGCTTTTTTCCATGGTGGGCTTCACCACCGACTCTTTTATGATAGGGGAGTTTCACTTCAGTAATCTTATATCCTTTTCGTTTTGCTCTAAGTACTAACTCTTGAGTTGCGAAAGCAGCGCTTCGCGAAAGAACCTTAACCTCATTTATTACTTTCCTTTTATAGACTTGAACAAAATTAAGGTCCTCAAATTCCCTAGTAAAAAAAATCCAGCGAAGTATTATATTCCCCCAGGAAGTGAGTTTCCTCCAGAAACTATAGGCCCTGCGGTTGATTCGGGTCACCACCACAATATCATATTCGGGAAAAAGAGGCAGGATTTTTTTCAGATCTCGTATATCAAACGGCCTGTCTGCTCCATTTTGCATCACAAGTTCGCCTCTTGACTCTTTAAGTCCGATAAGAAAACTAATTCCCTGGCCAAGATTGATTGGATTTTTAATCACTCTGACTGATTTGTATTTCTTCTCAAGTCTCTTGGCGATCTGTAAGGTCTTATCAAAGCTATCGTCGTCGATGATGATAATTTCGAATTGTTTAAATAAAGTAGAAAGAACATCGAGAGAGCCCTCAACCGTTTTTTTTAAATTTTCCTCCTCGTTATAACAGGCTAAAATTAAGGAAAATTCTATTTTATTTTTCATTTAAGTCAATAAAAAATGGGTGTCGAGGTGGAGGAATCCCACAAGCGCGCAATGTTCGATAAGGTTGCCATCTTACTCTAGACATAATACAATTATTATCTTTCAAGCTGCCAAAATTATTAGAATATCCAAAATGAGCACTTGTGGGAGGAAACCGAGACAGGCCCCATTATTTATAATAAATTGGCTTTTCGCCTTTCCTTAACGATTCTTGCGCTAAACTTAGAATCTTTACCACTTCCATTCCATGGTACATATCAGATATTGGTTTTTTGCCCGTCTTAACACAGTCGATAAAATCCTTTACCATTTCACTTAAAGCCTCCTTAAGATCCGTTTTTGGTATCTGTATATCACCTAAGCGATAGTCTACTATGAACTTACTTTTATCTTTATTTTGCCTTACCTTGTAACCGGAATCGTAAATTCTGACTTTTTCCGACGGCTCCACATCATTAAAAACAATCATCTTTTTACTCCCACCAATCAGGATAAGTCGAATTTTTACCGGAGAACTCCATGATACGTTAAAGTGTGCTAACATTCCGGACTGGTATTTTAAAGTCACAAAAGCTATGTTCTCTAGCTTATTTTTAGTATGCGAAACGCCGCTTGCTTGGATAGATATGGGTTTTTCCTTGACAAGAAATAAAAGAATCGAAACATCGTGAGCAGCAAGATCCCAGAGAACATTCACGTCCGGCTGAAAAAGACCTAAATTAGTTCGAGTCGAATCAAAGTATCTAAGCTGGCCAATTTCACCTGAGTCAATAATTTTTTTTATTTTTCTAACGGCATCTTTGTAAACGAAAGTGTGGTCTACCATTAGGACTTTTCCTTTTTTTTCTGCCATCTCTACCAGTCTCAAAGCTTCGTCTAATGACGAAGTCATCGGTTTCTCAACCAACACATTTTTTCCCACTTCTAAAGCCTCTTTAGCCAGCGAGAAGTGAGTAGACACAGGAGTCGCAATAACAACGGTATCTATATCACGATCGTGGAGTAGATAATTAATGTCCGTAGTTACTTGAATAGAAGGATAGTGTTTTTTTAAAATAGCCAATCTTTCTTGCTTTTTGTCTACGACAATTTTTACCTCACAGTCGTCTAACTCAAAAAAATTCCTTACCAAATTCGGTCCCCAATAGCCATAACCTATTACTCCAATTTTTACCATATTTGGTATATTATAAACTAGAACTGATATCAAAACCTCACACTTCCATAGGCAGGTGGCGCGATCCATGAAGTAGTCCTACTCAGCAAAGACACTTCATGACAGGTTGGAAGGGAAGAAAAGTGAGGATACCTCTTTCGAGCATTTCAAAGAGCCGATGAGTTGGGAGGGAAGTTCTTCAATGCGAGAAAGATGGTATCGAGCTCTTCTAGATGTAAAATCGCGACAGAATCTGACTAAATTAGAGGTTTTGATAAAACCTATAAATAGCTTATGCTTAAAAAACTACAAGAAAAACTGCTTTTTATTCTAGTTTTTTGTCTCTCTTTTTTATTTCTTTTGGCAAGTTATATTCCGAATCTCTACGAGGCCTCAGTTGTGGACATTATGCCCAAAGATCGCGTAATGCTCTGGGGTGAGCATATCTATACCTACGACTATAACGTCTACCTTTCAAAGATTAGGCAGGGTCAAGAGGGAAGGTGGAGCGTAGTTGATAAATACGATAATAATCCAAGTCAAAAAGGTGTTTTTCTTCAGATGTTATATCTTCTCTCTGGAAAATTATTTGGATTATTCCGCATTACGCCTTCACTCACTTTTCACTTACTCCGCACAATCCTAAGTTTCCTCTGGGTATTAACTATAATTTATCTAAATATTTATTTTCTTAAAACTCCAAAACGTTACACAGCTGGAGTATTTCTTTCGCTTTTGGCCGCGAGCTTTCCTGTATTTTATCAATATCAGAACGAGTGGTGGGTAGGATACCATATGTCCTGGTGGACAGAGATGGACGTCTTAAAACGGATAAGCTATATACCACACTATACGCTTAACTATATCATTATTGCTCTTCTAACTATTCTACTTAGCAAATTTTCTCCTGAAAACAATTTTCAATTTTCAAATTTCAAATTAATTTGCCTTCTTTTATTTTTCTCCTTCTTTATCCACCCTTCCGCCGGAATCCTATTTTTATTCTCCTGGATAATCTACCACCTAATAATGACCTATACTGCACGGTCGAGCAATATAGGTTACTTTATAAAAATTTTTATCTATACCATGATTCTTTTCCTTGTTACGGCAATTCCACTTATTTATTTTAAATCTGTAACCTCCAGTTACCCGTGGAAATCTCTCGTTGACTTTGACAAATACAGCCGCTTTCCTTTAAATGTCAAAGAATATATCCTAGCCCTAGGTCCTATATTTATTACTGGTATTTTAGGTCTAATTCTAATGCTGGTTAAAAAAGAGAAAAAATTTTTCTCTCTTGCTTCTTGGATACTTGCTGCTTTTGCCGCTATTTATGTTTTTAAAAAATTTCCCTACCAGTCAGAACTCCGCTTTGTCCAGACGGCAAATCATATACCGTTAGCCATTCTTAGCGTTTATTTTCTTTCCTGGCTTTGGCAGAGATTTCGTCAGTTTTTTATAAAATTTATAATCGTTATAACGGTTATAATGATTATAGCTCTTGGACTAATTCAATCCTACTTCTCGATCCGTGCCCAAGCCGATTTTATCCATCAAAGGGCTGTTGCGGGACAGCCGCTTGTTCCTTATCCTCCCCAGGTAATGTATCCACTCAAGGATTATTGGAATGCTTTAATCTGGTTAGAAAAAAATACCTCAAAAAACGCTGTGATTCTATCGCAAGTCAACGCCGGCAATTACATCCCTGCCTATACAGGTAATTTTGTCTACCTCGGCCACAACCCCGAAACTCCCTATTACGACGAACGGGTAAATAAAGTCAACCAATTCTTTTCAGGAACAATGAACGAAAAAGACGCATTGCGCTTCCTTCGGAACGAACGCATCTCCTACGTCTTCTACGGCCCCCAAGAAAAAGAAAAATCAGTCGAAGACATTAAAAAGTATCTGTTTTTAAAACCTGTTTTTAATTCAAACTATGTAACGATTTATAAAGTGGAAATCAGCTAAGAATTTTAGCCTTCGAATACTTTTTGAAGTCACGATCAAAACTGAAGACTTTTTCGATTTTATAGGCCTCAATTATGGCAAACGAATAACAATCAACCCAGCTGACATCTTTATCTTTTATTTTTTTAAAGTTTGCCAAAGCTTTTTTTATTAGATCAGAACTTTCCA
>MGAI01000050.1 GCA_001789695.1 Candidatus Roizmanbacteria bacterium RIFCSPLOWO2_01_FULL_37_16
CAAGATTATATCAGATGCATTAAAAGAATATCACCGACATTTGCTCCGTTGACTACACCCTGAAGTAGATCGAAGATCGCTTCTTAAATAATCCCTCCTCCAATCCCCGAAGGAATTAGCAGATTGAGGATGAAAGAGATGACAGGATGTAAAATTAAGCTAAGGAGGGACGATCTACCAAAAGGAAATATCAGCATGAGAAGAAAGATCATACCATAGCGCTCAAGTTCATACCATTCGCGCGCTTTCTTTTCTGAGAGAAATCCACCCACAATCTTGAAACCGTCTAAAGGATGGATTGGCAATAGATTAAAAACTCCAAGGATTATATTGAGGTAGATAATAGGTGATAAAATATTTAAGCTGAGACGGGAAAAATTAGTTAAATCAAAAAAAAGCAATAATCTTAGACCCAAAGCAAGTATGATAGCCAAAATGAAATTAGAGATTGGACCGGCTAGTGAAATTATCGCAGCATCTCTGCGCGGATTTTTTAAATTAAAAGGATCGAATCCAACGGGTTTTCCCCAGCCAAAACCAAAAAAAAGAAGGAAAAGAAGCCCCAAAGTGTCAATATGGATGAGAGGGTTTAGCTTGAGTCTTCCGGCCAGCCTGGGTGTTGGGTCACCGAGATAATCTGCCGCGAATGCGTGAGAAAACTCATGAATAGCAATTGCCACCAATAAAGCTATAAGGTAGATAAAAAAGAGGAAAGGATTAGTGAAAAGATAGGATAACATTAATTAATTTTCAATTTGAAATTTAAAATTTGAAATGTTTAATAATTAAATATTAAAAATTCAATAAAAATTGAAAACTGAAAATTTAAAATTTGATTGAATTGATGTATATATTATGATATCATAAATCTTCTATGAATAAATGTTATCACTGCGGAAAATCAATTATTTTTGGTCGTCGACACACACACCATAGAGGAGTTGCTGGAGGACGCTGGAAAAAAAGAGCGCCGAAAACAAGCCGCATTTTTAAACCAAACCTGCAACACGTTGACATTATTGAGGATGGTGAAGTGAAAAGGGTAAGATTGTGCACCAAATGTTTAAAGAGAATAAAAAAAGATCTTAGAGAAGGTAAAAGACCGTTTTTGCTGTTGAAGACGGGAGAGAATAGAACTTTGAAGATCGATAAAGTGGAGGAACGCAGCAATACAGAAATGATACAATCCCCCACAGCCTAGATTATAACTCTACCTTGTAATTCCTAATTCACCTCTCAAACCGGCGATCTTTAGATTTAGATTTTGAGCCATTTCCGGAACGTATACATCTGTTGTTGCAGAATTTAGCACTCCATTCACTCTGGACAACGTATCGCGCGAAGGAGATGCTGTTTTAGTGAAAGTATCGGCACCTCTTATCAAAGCAACCACTCCATCTATATCTCCAACAGCCAGAGATGCCATAATGCAGGTATCAAGTACTAATGGACTATTAGGGTTTTCCGGTCTGACATTCTGCTCTTGTAAAGAGCTCTGCAATACTTTTACGTGATCTGCAACACTTGTTGTTCTTCTGACTGTTTCATGCCAACTTCGATCATCTCTAAATCTGGTTGCAGCTAAATATTTGTTTATTACTTTAGCAATATATTCAGGCATTTCTTCACTGCCAAAACCGTAATGATCTAATGACGCGATAAAAGTTGCAGCCTCAGGTTTATTTTCATTTACTATACCTGGATCTCCTCCAACAATACTAGAATTGGTTAATATACCAATCTGATGGATAACCTTTCTAAGATAGGGCCTGCCTGATTGATCGGCGCGAGTTAAGATTCCATCGAGATCAATAGGTTTATTGGTTTGAAGAGTTTGCGGAGGTTTAAGCTGATCACCTGAACTAGAACTGTTATCGTGCATAAGTTAAATATTAATTTCTCATAATTTAAAAGTCAAACGTTTTTGTTGGTAAGAGAAAAGCTTCATGTTGTCAATTATTGAAACGATCGTTACAGCTTTTGTCAACTTTTTAAATCTAAGACTTGTTGTAAATATAGTTTATAAAGATAAAATTAAGTTATAGAATAATTTTATGCTACTTTCAAAAAAGAAAAGATACTTACAAATAGCCCTAAATTCGACTATGGATGAGGCCTATCAGATCATCCAAAACCTTCCGGTTAGCGATAGGATAATTCTTGAAGCAGGAACTCCTTTAATTAAAGAATTTGGAGCAGAGGCAATACGAAATCTCTATGATTGGTGGGGTGATAAAACACATCCTCAAAATGTGTTTCCCTATATTGTAGCTGATCTAAAAACGATGGATAGGGGAGAGACAGAGGTGCGCATTGCAAAAAATGCCGGCGCTTCAGCTGCAATTTGTCTTGGCCAGGCTCCAACTGAGACGATCAACAGTTTTGTCGAAAGTTGTGAAAAGAATGAACTTGACAGTATGATTGACATGATGAATATTCCTTACCCAAATCAAGTATTAAGAAGGTTAAAGCATTTACCGGATGTTGTATTGCTGCATCGGGGGGTTGACGAGGAGAAGTTCAATAAAGATAAACCAATACCTTATATCCAAATCAATAAAGTGTTAAGCGTCTATAATGTTCTCATCTCAATAGCGGGTGGTGATACCATTAGGGAGGTTCAGAGGGCTATCTTTAATGGAGCAAACATTGTAGTAGTCTGGAAAGAATTTTATCATTCTACTTTTAACACAAGCAGTCTAGCTAAAGCTTTTTTAAAGGAGATTAAGTAAAGTAGATCCTGAACCAAGTTCAGGATGACAGAAAATTACTTGTTTATCTTTTCTGTCATTTTTTTGAAGCCTTCGATCACTTCTATGGGAATAGCAAAGACGACAGTATTTGCGGGATTAGCGGTAGTCGATTCGATGGTTTGCAAAGTTCGCAGAGAAATAGCACCACTTTGGGAGAGCATACTCATCGCTTTGTTAAGGTTTTGGGAAGCGGAAAGTTCTCCTTCGGAGCGGATGATTGTTGCTCTTCGCTCTCGTTCTGCTTCAGCTTGTTTTGCCATGACGCGCTTCATATCGGCAGGAACTTCAATATCCTGGATTTTTATGGCTGTGACGTCGGTACCCCAATCGGTAGTCTCTTTATCGACTATGGTTTTAATCTCATCGGCTATTTTTTGCCTTTCACCCAAGAGAGTATCAAGCTCAACTCCGCCTATTACATCTCGAAGCGCGGTTTGGGCATATTGGGTAATTGCATAGGTATAGTCTTGGATCTTTAGGACTGCGTCTTCAGGCTTTGTCACTTGAAAATATACAACCGCGTTTATTCCAACCGGCACATTGTCTTTGGTGATGACTTCCTGCTGGGGGATATCAGAGGTAGTTATTCTCATGTCGACCTTGATAACTCTTTGCAAAATGGGTATTAAGATATTAAGACCCGGTAGTAGTGTCCCGGAATATTGTCCAAGTGTCAAAACGATCCCTCTTTCAAATTGATCGATAACTATTAAAGTTTTTAAAATAAGTATTACGCCGATTACCAAAAGAGGTACTAAAAGAAAATCCATAATTTAATTAAGACACAACCAGATTATTTTGTCAACAATTTTTTTAGCTTTCCCTCTTTTTCCTCATAGAGTTGACTGTTTTGTTCCAGAGCTCGCTGGGTAAAAAGTATACCTTGGAGGTGGTCGATTTCGTGTTGGATTATTGTTGCTTTAAATCCGCTAAACCATTTTTTATGAGCTTTTCCATTTAAATCTTTAAATTCAAATAACACTTTTTTAGCTCTCTTAATCGATCCCCAGATTTTTGGGATGGACAAACAACCTTCTAGTCGATGTTTTTTCTTTTTTTTAACCTCAGAACCCTGAGGGTTCGCTGCGTGTTTTTCCGAACCCTCAGGGTTCCCAGCCTCGAAATTGATAATTCTCGGATTAATAAATGTTTCTGTTTTAGCATCAGGTGTTGGTTTAATAACAAATACTGAGAGATTTTTGCCAACTTGTGGTGCGGCAAGTCCAACGCCTTGAGGATTTACCTGAGCGGAAAGTACCCGTTCCATTTCTTTGACCAATTTATTGAGCGAGTCGTCAAATTGTTCAACTTTTTTTGTAGCTGTTGTCAGAATCGAATTAGGAGTAGTCACTATTTTCAGCATGGGATTATTATATAATAACGATAGCTAATTTAAAATTTTCAATTTTTAATTTTCAATCAATTTTCAATGTTTAAAAATTTAAACTTTCAAATTCATTTCAAATTGTAAATTTCAAATCGAAAATTATGCGTTTATCGCTTTGTATCGCTACCTACAACGAAGAAAAAAATATCCATTACTCTCTAGATTCCGCCTATGATCTGGTTGATGAGGTCATTATCGTAGATGGCGGTTCGACCGATAAAACGGTTGAGATTGCCAAATCGTACGGTCGAAAAGTTAAGCTATTTAAAGAGGACAATCCCCAAATGTTTCATATCAATAAACAAAAGGCTATCGAGCGGGCGAGAGGGGAGTGGATACTACAGTTGGATGCAGATGAAGCGCTTAGTGAAGAATTAAGAGAAGAAATTCGTTTGAAGTTAGAAGTTGGAAGTAAGAGGAATTCAAAAACATCAAACTTCCAACCTCAAACTTCTAACTTTGTTGCTTTCTGGATTCCTCGCAAAAATTTCTTTCTAACACAATTTCTTATGAAAGGCGGCCAATACCCGGACTACACTATCAGGCTTTATCGTAATGGCTATGCCAGATTTCCCTGTAAGAGCGTGCATGAAAACGTCGTCATCAATTCAGAATTCAGAGTTCAGAATTCAGAATCTAAAAACAAAAAAGAAATTCTAGATTCTCAATTTAATTCTGAATTATCAATTCATAATTCTAAATTGGTTGGTCATTTAAAAAATCCCATTCTTCACTACGCTGATCCTGATTTTTCTCGCTACCTCAAGCGCTGGGATCGATACACTTCTCTAGAAGCAGAGCAATTAAGAAACAATAAGCAATTAACAATTAACAATTTGATGATGTTTGATTACTTTTTTGTCAAACCTTCAGTCACTTTTTTTTCAATGTACTTTCGTCACTTAGGCTTTATCGACGGCTTTCCTGGTTTTGTCTTTGCCCTTTTTTCCTCAATCCGCTTTTGGGCAATCTACATAAAGTGGTATCAAAAAATTCAGAAAGGACTGGAATTGGGATAAGTTAGAAATCAGATAGATCTGATGCTTGACAAAATAGCTGCGACCTGTATCATTAAAATATGTATAGAAAAAAGATCTTTCTTATACTTCTATTTACTCTTATTCTTTTTAATCCGCTTCATTCATTTGCTCAAGATTCATCAACTGAGACAGATGCCGATCCTACTAAAAGACTTTTTAGAGAATCTTTAAAAACAACGATTGAACAGCAGAGAAGTGAGCTTAAAACAACAGTATCTCAGATGAGAGAAAACTTTAAAATAATGCTTGAAGAGAAGAGAAAAGAAGCATCAGAAAGCTTTAAACAAAAGAGAGAAGAGTTCAAACAAAGACTGCAAACCATCCGCGATGAGAAAAAAAAGCTGTTGGTTGAACGAATCAATAACAAACTTGAAAATATCAATAAGAGACGAACTGATCATATGATGTCAGTATTAGATAGACTAAGCTCGATACTTGATCGCCTAAAGCAAAGAGTTGATACTGCCAAAACAGCAGGAAAAGATACTACCTCTTTAGAGCAGGCAATAGAAGCGGCTCAAACTAAGATTAGTGAAGCTGAGGCTGCTGTCACGACCCAAGCTGGTAAAGTCTATGTTGCAGAGATTGTAGATGAGACAACTCTTCGCGAAACAGTGGGTGAGATCGTTAGCCAGTTTCAGACAGAACTTAGGGACGTCCATAAACTGGTGGTTGACGCAAGACAGGTTGTCATGAATGCGGTTAAAGAAGCAGCAAAATTAGGAAAAGCAAATGAAGTCTCAACACCAACACCGTAAGACAATATCAAAGATCAAAAATCAAATAGCAAATATACATATTAAATATCAAATATATTTTATTTTTGCTATGTATATTTGATTTTTTATATTTAACATTTAATATTGATACCATGGACTCATCCCAATTTCAAACACCACCGCAAATTTCTCCGCAGCCACCTATCCAGCCAATTACCAATCCACCTGGTCCGACAGTTACCGGCTCTCCTCCTGCGGCCTCTCCAGTTTCCTATCCACAAGGTGGGGTCCAACCTCCTCCTCAAAAAAACAATAAATCACCATTCTTAATTCTTCTTTCTCTCATTTTTTTAATTTTGCTTGCGGCGGCTTTGATCTATCTAGCAAATTCAAAACCGCCCAAACCATCCGATACAGACGATGAGGCAACTTTGCCGACCGCGTCTCCGACCGAGGTAGTTTCTCAGGAAGAAGAGGAAGTGCAAAGTATTGATGTGGGTGATATTGATGAAGAACTTAAGGATATTCAAACAGACCTCGAGCAACTTTAAAAAACCAACTTTTTTTTAACTTCTACTTCTCCACACTTTATCCTATAATATTGAATTTCCTGCTTAAATTTGGTATAATATGGCCCTATATGAAAAGCTTTTCGCTTATTATGCCGGTATATAATGAGGAAGCCATTTTGGAAAAGCAGATAGTCAAATTAATTAGGGAGATAGACAAAGTACTGCCGCTTTCGGAATATGAGATAGTACTGGTTGAAAATGGGAGTAGAGATAAGACATATCAGGTTGCTCAAAAACTGGCAAAGCTCTACAGTCAGATCAGAGTATTTCATCTAGAAAATCCCTCCTATGGTCAAGCTTTTAAAGAAGGTATAAAGCAGGCTAGATACGACACAGTAGTTCAGTTTGATATCGACTTCTGGGATACTGACTTTTTAGATCTATCGCTTCTACTTTTGGATCGGTACGATATTGTCATAGGTTCAAAGAATCTTGGTACATCTAAAGACTCAAGACCCTTAACCAGGAGAATGTTAAGCAAGGCCATAGAAATTTTTCTTAAAGTTTATTTTAACGTACCATTTTCCGACACGCATGGCATGAAAGCAATCCGGAAAAAAGTAATTTTGCCTTTAATCGATCAAGTCCATAGTCAAAATCATTTTTTTGACAGCGAACTTTTGATCTTATGCCACTATCTTCGCTATTCATTTAAAGAGCTCCCGGTTGGTCTAACCGAAATAAGAAAGACAAGATTTCCTTTCCTTATCCGTGCGGCTGAAACAGTTAAAGAATTTGTTAGGCTTGTTGCCCTGAAGCGATTATTTATTCGTTATGCGTACGTATGATACCCCTACGCTCTAGACGTTCAATTAAAGATAATTATAGAGCTTCGGAGGTATTACCTACATTGATAATTTTAGGTATAATACCGCGGAGCTATTATAAGTTTGGATTCAATAGCGAAGTGGTATGAAATTATATAGCGACGATTTCGGCTATAACCAAGAGGCAGATTACGGTATCATTTCACTTATTAAAAAGGGAAAACTCATTGGTGTTTCGGTTTTATCGACAATGGTTAGCACTTTGAGTCTGCGGCGCCTAAATAGAGTACTTAACGGCAAAAATAATTTTATTTTAGGCCTTCATTTAAATTTAATTGAAGGAAAACCTGCGCAACATTTTTTAAAGGTAAATACGCTGGTTGGTCAAAATGGTTTATTTTTTTCTCTGGTATTTTTCCTGATAAAAATTCTTTTGGGAAAAGTTGATAAAAGCCAATTAAAATCCGAAGTTGAAAATCAGCTGGATATTCTTCGCAAGAAGGGTCTAACGGTAAAGATTGTCGATTCCCATCAGCACACGCACGCTTTTTCGCCTGTTGCCGAAATAGTTGACGAGGTTGCGAGAGAGCAAAACATAAGTTATTTAAGATCGTTTAACTCAATCAAGACCTATTCGCTTAAAGCGAAATTTACCTATTTTTTCTTAAAGGTTCTTGCCTTTTTATCATATTTTGCGACTTATAAAAAGATTGGTATGCCGGTTACCTGGCGGCTCAAGAAAAAGTTTGACTGGACCGTGATGAGCTGGGAGGGAGATAGTTTTGACGCTACTTCTATCAAAGACAATCGGGCTGCTTTTGTTATCCATCCCTATCTTCCTTACGACACCAATAGGAGTTATAAAAACTATATAAAATAAGAAACAACCTCCAAGAAACAAGATACAAACAATATCCAAATACAAAATAATCCAACCTCAAATACTAAGTTTAAAAAATTTGAATTTAGATATTGAAATTTATTTGGAATACTTGTGAGTTGGAAATTGGTAATTTAAATTAAGTTCCTCTTGCATTCGTCAAAAACTCTGTTATATTAAAAATATGGACGAGAAAAAGAAAGCTTCCCGTTTTGGTCTGGGGATGCTCATAGGAACAATAGTTGGCGGACTGACTGCATTTTTTTTGTCACCTAAATCAGGCGAAGAAAATCGGGAAGTAGTCTTGAAAAAGATTCAGGAGCTCAAAAAACAGATAGAGAAGATGGAGATAGATAAAAAATTAAAAGAAGCCTGGGGAGAGGCGACTGATGACGGAAGAAAAACTCTTCTTAAAGTTAAAAAGCAGCTTCTAAAAAAGCTGGATACACTTTCGGAGAGATGGCAAGAGTTTGATTATAAAAGTTATGTAAAATCGGTTGAGGAAGCGGTCGAGGAGGCTAAATCAGAGACCAAGGAAACCTCAGATAAACTAATGAAGCTAAAAGATCTCTTCGTTAAGGATTGGAAAAAAATCTTCGAAGAGAAGAAATCCAAATAACAAAATCCAAATAACTAAAAAATTTGAAATTTGAGCTTTGAACTTGATTTGACATTTGAGCTTTGGATTTTGAAATTAGGTTTTTCTCCCGTATTTTTCCTTCGACAGCCTAATAATCTTCTCCTTATTTTCATTCTTCAATGATGGTAACGGAAGGGTAGTTGCCGGAAAAGGAGCAGAGGTCATGCCATCGATTGATAATTTGACGACGGTTTCATATTTGCCCAAAGAGACTAGATCATTTTCGCTGTAGATTTCGGCAAATTCATAAGTTAAAAGATGTGCGTCTCTTGCTCCAACTACAAATGATATCAAAGTCCCAACGTTGCCAAATATGGCTTTCTGAACTTCAAGTTCTAGCTGTTCGATATATTGGTTAGCAAGAGTTAAAGCCAGCCTGTATTTTCTCGCCTCTGAGAGTATTTTGACAAAAGAGGAGGTGGCAAAATTCTGAAACTCATCAACATACAAGAAAAAATCCCGACGTTCTTCCTCCTTGATAAAAGATCTGTTCATGGCTGCCAGCTGGATCTGGGTTATGATCATGGCTCCCAAAAGAGCAGAATTATCCTCACCCAGTTTTCCCTGCGAGAGGTTGAGGATGAGGATTTTACCATCATTCATCACGCTCTCAAGATCGATAGAGGATTTGGTTTTTCCTAGGATGTTTCTGATCATTCGGGAAGTCACAAATTGCCCGACTTTATTTTGGATCGGTGAGATGGCTTCAGATTTTAGCCTGTCAGGCATTTTGGCAAATTCGTGTTCCCAGAAATTTTTCAAAACCGGATCGCTGAGTTGAGATACTATCTTTTTTCGGTAGCTAGAATTTGCCAGAAGATTAAGTACGTCAACGAGTGTCGAATTTGGCGTTTCCAACAAGGTTAGAATTACATTACGTAAAATGTACTCGAGCCTCGGCCCCCAGCTTTCCCGATAGAGTTTGTAAAAAATCGAGACGATGCCAGAGGCGATGAGATCTTTTTGTTGATTATTTTTGACCTCAAGGACATTTAAGGCAAACGGCCTTTCTGTATCAAAAGGCTCCAGGTAGACGACGTCGTTGGCTCTTCGTTTGGGTATAAAGTCCAAGATTATCTCAGAAAGATCGCCGTGCGGGTCGATAATGCCGATACCCCGATCTTTTCTTATATCGTCTATAGCCATATTGGCAATAAGAGTCGATTTTCCAGCTCCGGTTTTTCCTATGATGTAGACGTGCTTTCTTCTATCTTCGGTTTTGATACCAAAGATGGTAGATTTATTTTTGAATTCGGTTTTAGCAAAAAAATTGACATCTTTTTTTTGACCACCCTGCGGGTGGACGGAGGCTGGAACAACCGGCAAATTTTCTGGAGGTTCGCCTTTTAGAGTTTTTCCCCAGGCGACATTTTTAATTCCCGAAAGTAAATAGCCTGAAGGATGCCAAAGCGTAGCTAACTCTTGTGCATTTAAGATCTGATACCTTCGCTCAAAAAAATAGGTTTTTCTTTCCCTGACGCGCTTTAAGAAATGATTTTTGAAAATCAAAGGACGTCTAAAGACAAATTGGTTTCCGTCTCCCAAGGAAAAGCTGCCAAAAGTACCAGCGAGGTTGACAAGAAAAGGAAATAGCGAAATATTGTGGGATCCAGCCACCAGCAAGCGAACCAGCGCTTTTCCGCCTTGAAAGGAAGACTTTTTCATTATTAGTAGTTGTTGCGGACTTCTAGTGTAGCGCTGGGCAGTCTCATCGTAGATTTGGTGTTTCGCAGCCGCAACCGCCATATCCTGCCAGGCAAAACTGGCCGGGGTGACCAATATTTGGACTGCCATTTTAAGACTGGCGCCTTGTTTAGATAAAAAACCAATGAGCGAAGATAAAGGGTCAACGTCTTTGAAATCAAAGTAGGTTTTTATCGGTAGATAGGGATATGAGTTTAAAACAACTTCTCCGGCAGCGATATTTTTTGATTTGAAGACAATTTCCAGAGGATCTGTGGTTTTTGCAACTTTGGCCTGCGGAAAAGATGAGGTAATCAGGCTTTGTAGCAATGTCTCGTTTTCTCTAGGGGTAGCAACATAGAAATAGATGGTCTGACCAAGCAGGTAGATTTCAAAAGTATAGGTTTTCGGCCTGATGAAAAGTCGCTTCCATAAAGGAACATAAGGGTAGGGGAGTACCGAGGCAAAAATCTGCGTCGCCGCCTCAATCGGCGTCTCATCATCCTTGGGATTGCGGATTTGCAAAAAAGACAATTCTGTCATTGCTAGTTATAACTAGTTTTAACTAGTCAGGTTAGTTCAATCTAGATGAAAATGCGCTAATTTGTTTGGCTAAAAACTTATAATCTTCTTGCAATTGTTTTGTATTTACATTATAGACTAATTCTATTATCTGGAGTAAAGTGATGGTTTCATTAGCTGAACCAGAAGCAATTCCCAAAAAATTTTTAAAATATTTTTTTGATCTACCGTAACCCTCACTAATATTAGTTGACACAGATATTGAAGATCTTTTTATTTGATCACATAAGGAAAAATCCCTTTTTAAACTCTCATTTTTCCTAAGTAAGGAATAGGTGCTTTTAATTAAATTTAATGATTTCTTATAAATAATGAGATCTTCTACCACGATTTTTGTCTAGCTAGTTAAACTAGTTACAACTAGCCCGACTAGCTAAGACTGAATTTGCTTTGTTTTTATTATATAAATAAAAGCTATTATTAACAAAACAAATCCAGCAAATTGCAGATACTGTGGCCAAAAAATTACAACTATGTTAGAAGTTTGAGGTTGGAGGTTTGAGGTTTGTAGATTTTTACTTCCAACTTCAAACTTATCACTTCCAACGTTTAATCTCCATCCATTCGCCCAATTATTGATTTTAAAATGATCCAATATTTTACCTTTGCTAATTGCCAACCAGCCTGGATCAAAAGATTGGTGCAGAATTAAATTATTTATTTCTTGACCGGGATTTAGGGAAATTTTATAAGTAAAGTAATTAATCTTTTCAACCTGGAAATTATTTAAAAAAATAGGTTTCCTTGCTGGTGATGTGCTGCCATATAGTTTAGCCAGCTTTAGATTTTCATAGGGTAATAAGTAGATAGTGATTTCCTCAATTATGTTTTGGGATGCGAGATTATCGTATTTAGGTTTTTGGAAGATAAAGGAATAACCTAAGCCATACTGATATTTGGCAGGCAGGATAAAATATTCTATATCCTTTCTAAGATTGTCCTCTATTGCTGCTTGTTTTTTAGTTTCATCGGTGATGTAAAAATAAAACCTTGGACCTTTTAGATTCCTGGTTCTGACTTTCACTAGATAGCTATATTTTTGGGGAAGATCGGCGATCGAGAAAGCGATGTCTTTTTCATAATCTAAGTTTGAAACAGCAAACGATTTGATCAGTTTTTTTTCAAAATTAACTGCTAAATTGTTATTGGCAAAACTAGACGTCAGGTTTAACCTTATATCTTCAAGCTTTTCGTTGATAAGCAAACGTGCATCATATTTATCGAGCATGAATAGGTTTTTGTAAACTTGATTTGAATCAAATTTTGAATTAATAGTAAATGTATTTTCAGATTCGACAATATTCCAACTTTTGTCTTCAAGTCTTGTATGGGTTGTAAGATCAAGATAAGGATAGTAGATGCTGTAGGGATTACTGCGATCCGACTGATAATAGCCAAATTCTTGGAAAGCTGAGTCGTCTGAAAGAATTTTATTGGTTGGTCCAATATTTGATAAGGCTGTTGATAAAGTCACAAACTTATCAATTTTGCTCAAAGGAGTAAGCTTATAAAGTGTAAAATATTTGTTTTGATAAACTGCCGACATTCTTTTACTTTTTGCCAACATATTTTCGATACGATCAATTTGCAGGCTTTTATAATTGGAAACCACCGGAATAAGAGAGCGGTCAAGCATAAGATAGTCGATGTTATATTTTTCGTAGATAGACTCAAGGCGTGCCAAATCTTCTGCTTCAATCGCCAGTTTTTGCTCCCAAAAGTAACTTTCTGAAGAGGAGCTCCAGACATCAAATGTGCGTGAAACAATCGGTTGTTCTATCCCGTACCATAAAAACCCCGAACCGTTATAGCCCCATTTATGGAAAAACCAACCCCAAAAAGTATAGTCGGGAAGAAGCGCAATTCGTTTATTTTTATCCTCATTCTTGAAGTAGTAGATTAGCTTAAGATAGTCACTGGGTATTTTAATTTTCATCTCGGGAGAGATAAAAAAACCCCTGAAAGATGGTAAAGAGTAAAAGATAATCAAGAAGAAACAAGAAGCAAGAAACAAATTAGAAACAATATAACTTCGTGCCTTTAGAATTTTTCTGATTCCTTGAGATACGAAAAAGCTGTAGACCAATGAATAGAGAATTATGAATTTGGTAAAAGGCGAGCGAAAAATTTGATTGATATAAGTAACGTCTCTCACGATATTGTTTAACCAGGAAAAAGGTGGAGTAGCAGATAGCAAAGCTATACTGCAGATTATAAAAATGAAAATAAAGGCATATCTTTTTTTTCTTAAATTTTCATACAGCCCGATAATCATGAGGAATGCAAAAAAGTTTGGCAGGATTTTTTTCCAGCCTGAGAAATGCCTATTCCAGGCCAAAAATAATGATTGGTTTTTTATACCTTGAGCGTCAAGGTAAAATCCCTCCAGCCTTAAGAAATTATCAATCGAACCTTTTTCTAAGTTCTGTCTGTAGGTTCGCTCGGTTGCTAGTTGGTTGGCTTTGGACATGGTAATCCATCTTCCATTTGTTTTTAAGAAATATATCTGCGGCAGTATCCAGTAAGAATTCAGGATGAAGATTAAGATAAAGATAAGAGACGTTTTTTTAAACAAATTTATTTTCATCTGAATGGAAGAAAACCTAGATGAAATGAAGGTTGATGCGGTTAGACAAAATAGTGCTAAAAGATATACCGCAAACAGAGCCTGAGTATAAAAAGAAGCCGACCCAAGTAAATTAATTAATGAGAAAATTATTAAGTCATTCCGAGCCGACCCTGAGCGAGCGAAGCGAGACGAAGGGGCAGTCGAGGAATCTAGCGAAGCGTATTTTTGGTTTATTTCGCTCGATTCTCTCGCTGGATTTCTCTCCGCCAGCTGACGGATCGAAATGACGCGAAGAAAACTCCAGAGACCCCAAGGTAGAAAAGCAAAGAAACTTGAAAAGGCCTCAAAGGGAAGATAAAACATTTGCATTGTTCCCAGATTGAACAGATAAAAGAGAGCTCCTAAAAAAGAAATAATTTCATGGCGATCTGCCGACTGGTGGAGAAGCAGTCTCATCATCCCAATTCCACCAAGAAGTAACATCAGAAAATGATAGAAATAACGGATCATATTTTGCGGCAGCAAGTAGGAGGCAAACCAGAGTAAGATTGCTCGGATTAAATCTGTCGCATGCGCCATGCCAGCGGTTAGACCAAAACTTTGGTATTCCTCCCAGACGCTATAGAAAGCTCTTTTTACAGCTAATTCCGGATTGAGTTCGGTTTGGAGATTGTCCCAGCCAGATAAATAGGTCCCAGGTTGATAGTTAAGCCAGAAAAGAGCAACCGCAATTAAAAAAATTATTAGCTGATATCTGTATTTGTAAATTTTAGTCATATTGTTTTAATATTCAGAGGCAAAGATATGCGTTTTGAGCAATTGACCGAGGGGTCCCAGCGAAGCAGGGTGTCGGTCTGCGAAAAACGTCATATTTAGCCGAAGTTTTAAGATAAGTTCTAATCATTATTTAAATAGAGCAACTCATAATTTATTTTAAAACCTCTACAACTTCTAAACAGTCTGCTTTTTCGCAGCTTTGACGATCGGTATATCTCATTATGGTCAGAGGTCTTAAGTTCAAAAATTCCTCTTTAGTCATTCTTCTTGCGGTAAAGTATTTATCGCTAGGCACCTCTACCGCTACATTTGCGAAGCTACCGGAGTTGAGATCTAGGAGTGCTTCGGCTGACCAATAGTAATGGTACATACTGTAAATATAGTCGCCATAGCGAAGTTTAGTAAAGTTATTGTAAGGAAAGCCCATCAGATATAAATTACTCCGATTGGGATGATCAAAGCCCAAGCCTTCAAGCTTTTTGTCTATCTCTTTGGCAATTTGTTTATCCACCACATACTGTTTAAAATATTTGTCAATCATTGAGACTTGTATCATGATGGAAAAAGCTATAAATAGAACACAAGCAAATTTCAAAGTCGAATTAAACATTGCTGTCTTAGTGTTTTTAAATTTTTCATAGACAACAAAATATAAAACAATAATCAGGGATATAAATGGCAGGATCAACGTCCTAAAGGGCTGGTAGGTAGGTTGCCAACTTAAGGGTATAAGACTAAAGATAAAACTTAGTCCCCAAAACTTCATTTGATAGTTAATCTTCCAGATTCTGTCAGAGTTTTCCCTCCCGTCAGTGCTCGACTTGCCGATGGATGGCCCCAAGATCTGCGCGCTGCCGGGAGACCCTTCCAACTCTGCCACCTGTTCCGTGGTTAATGCCTTTAGCGGCGAATAGTCTTTTTTTTCAAACAACTTAGATGCTAAAAAGTAGATTAAGAAAAAGAAAAATACAGAAGCGATTACATAGTTATTTAGCTGACTATATCCGTTTGTCACTTCCGGCCACCAAAAGTTTTTTAAGTATCTTAGCGAAAACAAAACTCTTAAATGATGGATAGAAGAGGCCCAATTTGAAATAAACTCGGATAAACCTAATAGCTTGTCTTTGTGCTCAAACAAAGGCTCGATAGCCAGCTTGCTGACAAAATAGATAAAGATGGGAATTGCAATAAAAGACGCCAGTTTAAGCTTGCTTTTCTCTCTGTTTTTGGCAAAGAGAAGAAAACTTAAAGGCACTGTCAAAAACATGGTAGATTCATAAAAGAAGATCGTCACAAGTTGCAGAAGTAGCAAAGCCTCCGGTAAGTAATCGCGAAACTGGTTGCTTTCGACAAGATAAATCTGAAGGAAAAAAATCAGAATGACAACCAGGCTGATGTTGGCCGAAAGCCAGCTGAAGGCTTCAACGCTAAAGGGTGAGGTTGCCATAATAAGTCCTATGATCAGAGCTTTTTTGCTGCCTACTCCCTGAAGAAGCAAGATTCTAAATAGCAGATATGAGGCAATGGTTAAAATAGCCAGAGGCACAAGATGCGCAAAAGCCGGAAGTCTAGCAAAAACTTCGTAAATAAAAAAATAATAGACCAGAGCCAAAGGCCTAAAAAGACCCCAATCCCTGATATAGAATCGGTAAAAATCAAAATATTTTTTGGTCACTGCGGGAAATCCATACATCACATCGTCATAAAAAAGAAAGGTGCGTGAGGCAAAGACAGCCAGGATCAAAAAAACCAAGTAAAATATAATGAGTGGTATTTTGCTTCTAGTCAAAAAGTTTTTCATACCAGGATGGATTATTATTAATTATAAGCAAGGTTAACTCTGGTTTCACCCCCCTTGAGGCTTGGTCTAAGAGGGGGGAAGAAGATGCTCAAGTAGTTATGCTTGACGCTTTTCGAGCTTCTTTTCACAGCCAGACTTTTGGAAAAAAGCAGCAATTGGTGATAGAGGTTTTTATTGCTTTTTATTTTTTTAATTAGAGCAAGCAAAAAGGCACTGTTTAAAGGAAAAAAAATATCGTTTAAGCCAAGTTTGGCCTCTTTTAGGCTAAGTCTGAAATCAGCGGATTTGAAGTAAGGAATAAGTTTATTTGAAAGAATAATCGGTTTACCGTAAGATAGCGCCAAGGAAAAGGGGCCAGATGCGGACATAAATACCTCGTAAGGAAGCACGATTAAGTCAGCTGCGGAAAAGTAGAGTCCGACTTTTTTGTCCGGAACAAAACCGGTGAGAATAATTTTTTTAATAGTTTCCGCCTTACTTATGAGATTTCGATAAAACCTTTGGTAAAACTTCTGATCTCTAAGGTAAGGATTTTTCCCGCCGGCGATGACGAGTCTGATGTTTCTGGTCTGGCTTTTTGCGAAGGCTTCTACCATGAAATCTAAACCCTTATAACCGTTGATGTAACCAAAGGCCATGACCAAGAAATCCTTCTTGGGAAGACCCAATTTTTTTCTGGCATAGATTTTATTGGTCAACTTATTTTTTTGCGTGCTTAAGGAAAGTGTGATGATTTTTGTTTCTGGGACATACTTTTTCAGTCTGTTTTTTAATTCTTGTTCAAAGACGATGATGTTATTGGCCAAAAGGCCAAATAAGAAATAGTAGATCTTTAAACCCAAGTTATAGAAAGCTGGAAGGATTCGTCCTTGGATATTGACGTGTTTAGAAAGTTTTTCCACGTTTTCTATGACCTGGTGGACTTCGATGACGATTCTTTTCTGCCTGAGCCTTAGTATCAAAAGCACAAAAAGGAAAAGTAAGTTGTGAATTGTTCCGCCAAACAGGTTGAACTCAAAAGGGATATATACGGTTTTTATATAGTCCATCTTGAGTACTTCCCAGGCAAGGGAGAGAATAGAGAAGTTGCTTTTCTTACTCCAGACCCTTTTAACGCCAAGGTTTTTATTGACAAAATATGACTGTCCTTTATAGCTGTTTTTTTCGGCCAAGACAATAACTCTCCTATAATTGGATAAATCTTTGAGAGTTTTTTCGCTGTGCCAGGCTATGGCATTGAACTCACGCTTTCTTTTAGCTCCCTCTTTCGGATTGGGAAAGCTCGTGATGACAGCGATTGTATCCTGGTGATTGAATTTGTCTAAATTTTTTTTCATATTATTATAATCGTCATGTTGGCTTACTTACCCTTAACGTATTCCAACTAAGTCGGGAGTAGTGGAGTCCAGAGTGATTTTAGTCATCCTGAACTTGTTTCAGGATCTGCTAACTATTACTCCGCCAACTTCGGATAACCCTTTTTCTCCAGGCACTTGGTAAGCCAATAGTTTTCTGGAGTGGTTATCGTGTTGCCCGACTGCTTGTCTACCTCCTGTGTCCTTGCATACTGCGCACAGCCGTCAAGCGCGGCGTTTCTTATATACTTTTCCGACTGCAGAAAACCGACGATTGTCAAAATCAGCAGTCCTGCCAATACAATAACAGCGCCTTTAACGGACGCATTTTTATTACTTCTTACGGGATTTTCCATATTTTTCACCTACCTTTAGCTGTTTAAAACTATTAACATTTCGTCATTCTGCTTGCTTGCCCCTCCGTAGCTTCAGCGAAGGGGGGTCCCTGAATTTACTTTAAACATTCAACTTCAAACAAATTGCTTAAAGGCAAATGTTTAATGTTTTTTATAAAATTTATATTTACTTTTTCAATTTATCCGTGTTATACTATTTCATATGCAATTTTTCAAATACACTATTACAATTACTCCGGATGAGGAAACGACTAATGCATATAATGTCAGTGTTCCGGCTTTTCCCGAGATTGCCACTTGCGGAGACTCCTATGAGGAAGCCCGTTTTATGGCCCAGGATGCTCTTGAGTTGGTCATACTTTCACATCTTGACGAGGGGCAAAAAATCCCCCCAGATAAAAAACCTGCAAAAATTGATAAAAAATCGCGAGTTGAAGAAATTGTTGTAACTATTTCTCATCAGGTAACCGCATCTCCGGCCGACTATGTCAAAAATGCCATCTTTCAAAGCTCGAGAAGTTCTTGAAATTCTTTTTGCAAATGGATTCCAAAAGATAAGAACATCTGGAAGTCATAATAAGATTAGTAAAAGGCAAACGCTTCGTGACGGTTCCTTATCATAGTAATAAAACAATCTTCATCGGAACGCTTAAAAGCATCATCAAACAGTCCAAACTCCCGATAAAACTTTTCCGACGATAATCATCTTCCTAATTGTCAAAGTGCGCCTTCTGTCATCCTGAACTTGTTTACCCTGAGCTTGTCGAATGGGTTTCAGGATCTGTTATTTAGCAATCTAACAATCTAGCCATTTAACAATTGTTTTAATTTTATCTTTACCCCGAAGAGTCGCCCCTCGAGAGCGCGAGGCTGAAAGCCTCCGGCTCGAGGTAAGATTTCTTCTGGGGTTTTCCTCTACCAATAACTTTTCAACAATCTAACAATGAAACCGAGTCAGACTCGGTGAAACAATTTAACAATGTTGTTTTATTGGTATAGGGAAAGACATGTTGTGGGGGTAATGAGATTTATTGGTCGCTAGAAAGCGATGGACGCAATTTTGCGGCCAATAAATCATGAGTTAACCCACGAACATGTCCTAGAGGACCCCAACTTAAGCCAAAAAACAGCCTAGATTTCATGAGATCCTCCACTAAAGGGTTCAGTTTCCCGCTGAATACGCCGAGCAATCAGCCGGAACGTCGGTGAATCCACCTTGACCATCAGCTAAATGGACAGTGACATTGGTAATGCCAAGTCCACCAGCTACGACAGCACTAGCCTCTTTACAGGCTTCGTATGCCATCGACGGCCAAGGTTGACCATCACTAGACGTCCAAGCATCTCGGACGTGTCCGCTTTGCCCGTCCCAGGCAGCCCCAATTAAGAGGTCTTCAGGCATACCGTCAGTCCAGTACACCCAAACCTCTGCCGATGAACCGTCAGACAACCATACGATTTCGCGTACGATCGCTGCCGTATTCTTGGCTAGGGGGCTCCAGGTAACGGGAATGCCGGTCGTCGGGCCAGCGGCGGGCGCGTAGCCATTGTCGCCATTGTCATCGGCGGCGGAGCTGTTGCCAGACCCATAGGTCACGGGGGTCGGCACTCGGTTGGCCTCGGGCGCGGCAGCGGCGGACGTGGCATCAGCCTGTTTGGTATCTGAAATACCAATAAAACCCCAGGGTGTCTGCAACCCAAAGGTACAGGCTGCCAGCAGGATGCTGGCGGTGAGCAAGCTCACCAGGGTGAAAAACTTTTTGGCGTTCACGAAAAACCTCCTTTCAAAGGTTAAAAAGGTACTACCTCTCTATTCTTTGGCACATGCCAAAGAACACCCCCGAAGGGACCCCGGAACTGGGGGAGAGGACATCTTCACGCCAAGAAGACTGCGCGATGATCCCGAATGAATCAGAATCATGGTGCAGTCTTCTACCCACTCATGATGATTTTGATGTCATTATGAGCAAGTCATCTGGAGCCTCAACCGGATCCTTGGTATCAATAGACTTTATTGATAAAAGTACTCCAAGTTTAACTCCAGAGCGAGAAGATTAGTATTCAGGAGGTATACCATCTAGGTCACACGTG
>MGAI01000051.1 GCA_001789695.1 Candidatus Roizmanbacteria bacterium RIFCSPLOWO2_01_FULL_37_16
TCCTTGGATACAATAAATAACTTACTATGTAACCTACTATTAGGATAACAAATCCAACAGCTGTAAGCAACCAAGAAAATCGTAACCGTTCAGGATTTGACAAAACTTTGTCATCGCGAGGCTACGAAGTAGCCGTGGCGATCTCATGAGATTGCTTCGCTATGCTCGCAATGACATTTTCTTTGATAACTCCTGAACGGTTACAGAAAATCCTTTATCCGTTAAGAACTGACTAAATAAAGTTGCTCCCGCGCCAATATTTGCCAACTCCAAAACTTTTTCAGCATAAAGCTTTCTTAATTCAGGACTTATTTTGATAGACATACTAAAAATAATATAACAATTCTTACTGTAACTAGTGATAAAATTTAACTATGAAAAAAATTATTATTCAGGGAGATGACTGGGGTTATTCCGAAGAAGTAAATGCAGGAATTGAATACTCTTATGAATACGGTATTTTAACCGAAACAACCGCATTGGTAAACTTGCTTGATATCAATAAAAAATCTGAATATAAAAGTCGCCTCCATAGCTTAAAAAATAAATCTGGTTTAAACAAACCAAAATTAGGAATCGGCATTCACCTAAATGTAACTTACGGAAAGCCATTGTCGCCCAATTGGCCAAAACTAGAATTCACGCGTCCCCATAAAGGATCAGGAAACCCAGAAGAATGGATTGGCAGCGCTTGGCAAAAATATTTCTCACAATTTACCATTAGCCAAATTGAGGACGAATATAGAAGACAAATTGAACTGGGAATACAGATTTTCGGTGATATTGATCATTTAGATAGTCACCATTTTTCAGCTGCGTATGACCCACTAAAAAGCGTTTATGAAAAATTTGCAAAGGAATATAGGTTGGCAGTCCGCCCGGCTGCTCCTCTTTCAGAAAAACCTGTCTATGGAGGAGACTTTATCGTAAAAGAAGTTGATATTAATAAAATAAAAACACTGGGAATTAAAATTGCGAATAGTTATGTACTTAAACTTTTTTTTAATGAAAAAGATCCAATAAAATCTTTTCTTCAAGTAGTTGATAAAATTGAGGATGGTAAAGCTGTTGAAGTTATGTTCCATCCTGCCCAAGGTCAAAAAGCAGATAGTTGGAGAGTTACAGATCTAAAAACACTGACCAGTAATGCAGTATTAAATTACTTCTTAATAAGAAATATCCAATTAATTACCTACAAAGATTTATAAACAAAATAATATAGAATATAAATTTAACATAAAACTAATCCAGTCCAATCTTATAAATCTTCTCTCCGGCTAAAACAAATACAGCCTCTTTGAAAACAACAAAATCCGACGCTTTGGCTAGAATACTTGAGTTTATCTGCCGTTCGTAAGTGCCGTTTTTTCCTAAAATATAAATGGCTTCGTTAGTTTTATCCCAACCGTAAATTTTTTCAACCTCAGCACTGGTGAAAATTTTTGTCAATTTGACGTTTTTCTCCGGCCAGGAAGTGGAAAATTCGTCCCTTCCTCCGGCTGTGTATTTCATAATACTGTCATCCAGACCTACGTAGATAGAGGAATCGATTGCAAAAGAATTTGCGCCCTTAATACTGCCCGCTTCACCTTTGAGATATGAACTTTTTGCCGAGTAACCGCTCTCAGCCACCAGATATTTATATATATCTCCCTTATCTCTGTCCAAAAGATAAACGTTGCCATTATAAATCCACATATCCACAATATTCCCCCAATCTTTATCTTTATCTATAGCTTTTTTTGCTTTTTCATCCCCTGAAATTTTATATATCCCTTCCCCTCTAACATAAAATAGAATATCTTCCTGATAGGTAGAAACTAAATCGGCTTTTTTTATCTCCGAAGCACTTTTTTTTTCTAAGGATTTTTTGCTGAGAGATAAAAGATAGATTATGCCTTTCCCCCTATCTATAATACTCAATTTGTCTTTTTCTAAAAAAAATACACTACCCTTGGCTTCTTTACCATCAATTGTCAAATCATAAAACTCTTCAAAGTTTTTCTCTTCTTTTTTTACAATCTTACCTTCTTTGTCTTTTATTAATTCTTCTAATTCCTTAATCTCTTTTTCTCTTTGTTTACCTAACTGTTTTTTTAGCCTATCGATCTCTTGTTTTGCTTCTGATATTAAAACTTGTGACTTTGGGAGATTTAAAAAAGCCCCCTCTTCTGCTTGGTCAAGTTTTTGTATTATCAATTCTTTTGCAACTTTAACTTTTTTTACGGCTTCTGCCTCATTTCTCCTTTTATAACCTAAAACCACGCTCCAGATGAGTATAAAAAAAATGATGATGACCGCGATAAAAGTCGCTATTTTGCTTTTACTCGAGCTTTGTGAGTAAGATTTAATCATTTCAAAAAAAGTTTTCCCCGCATCTTTGATTTGACCATGTCCTTCTTTACTTTCTTGACTTTCTGTATCGAGTATTTTATCCTGTTCAATCTCAACTTCCTCAAACTGAATAAATAAAGTAACAATACCCTCATCACCTTTTCCTTTAAGTTGTGGAGCCAATTCCTCGACTATCTCATGCGGGTTTTTATGATCAAATATCGTCTTGAGTTCTATATCCGATCCCAAAAGATCAATCAGTTTTTTATTGGTAAGAATAAAAAAATCACTATTTTCTATATATCCTGAAGCGCTGTTATCTTTTTCGATTATCTGGGCGAAGTCTCTTCCGCGATTAAGAAATATCTTTCCCTGCCCCACAGTTTTTAAATATAGAATTCTTTCATTAACGTATACAGCTGCTAGTGTTAAGGAAGTTGGAAAATTATACTTAGTGATAATTTGAGAAATAAACTGATCAAATGAGGCTAACTTATTTATTGTTAAACTTGCCACCTCATCCTTTATTTTTTGAATAATTTCTCTTCCTACCTCTGCGTCCATCCCATCTTCAACCTCAATAATCAGAAATAGATTATCTTGTGCCACAACACCAAAAAATCCTCCCGCTTTTTCTTTACCAAGATAGACTGCGAAATTTGGCTGCAGCATAAGAGAAAGTCAAAGCAAAAGAAGTGAAAAAAATAATAAACCGATCCCTATACCTATTTGTATCATAGATATGAGAAGAATAAAAGTAGTACCTGCTGTTTCAACAGTTCTTGTCATAATCTGAGTCTGCTTAAAGATTACCAGTGAATAAATAATATATAAAAATCCAAATACAACGGCAAAAATTTTAAAAAACAAGCTAAAAATCTCTTGCCCGGTAATAAAGTTAATAAGTTGACTAAATTCCATAATATTAACTGACTAGCTCATTGATAATCTTTGTTACCTCGGAGGGTTTTGGAATATTAATAAACTCTATATTTACTTCAGTCCCAGCTGTCTGGACAAAGACATTACCAAAGTTAAAAATCGAGGCAAAAAAACCACTACTTTTGGCTGTTACATCCTCTACTTTTGTAAGTTGAGTTTCAGTGACTTCTTTATAAATTACAGCGTGGAAATCAATGTCAATAATCCTCTCATTGGTAATTATCCCCAAATTAAAAAACCAACTTAAAAAATTAAACCAAATATAAGCAAAAATAAAAGCGAGGCCAAAAAAATTAGCAAATATTGTCTGAGATGGTGTTAAAAATTTGAGAAAGAGAAAATTGATGAATACTAAAAAGATCAGGAGTACTAGACTATTGAAAATCCAAGGGAGCAGTGTAATTGGATGCGCTCTAAGCACCAAAATTACTTGCTCATTTGGATGCTGTGTCTCAAATCTATAACTTGGTTTAATACAAAATGCATGTAGGAAGTTGTGAGACGGTTGAAGATTACTCATCAAAACTATTATATAACAAAATGCCCTGGCTACGACCTACTTTCCCTACCCGCTAAGCGGGTCAGTATCATCGGCGCTGACTCGTTTCACTTCCTTGTTCGGGATGGGAAAGGGTGGGACCGAGTCGCTCCAGTAACCAGAGCAATAATTATTATACCATCTAACCTTTAAAGTTAAAAGTATCTATTTATAAGTAGTTTTATTTTTAAACAAAATATTTTTGGGAATCTCAAATAAGCTTGGGGTTGGGGCCTCTCCCTTACTGCATGAATTCAATAACGAAGAAAGGGGGTTTTTAGATTTTCCCACCGAAGGAATTGGCAGAACTCGATTTAAATTAGAAAAGATAAAATTTGGGTCAAGGATATTTGATGATAATAAACCCTCAATCATTGCAACCTGTTTTGAGATACCACAAATTTTCTCTCCCGAATAGCTTCCCTGCTTCCAAATATATAGGCAGTCACCACTTAGAAGATAGTTTTGTATCTCCTTTTTTTCATCTACCTTAAGATATATTTTTTTATCTCTAATATCTGCGCTTAACACTGCAGTATCGGTTGAGAAAGAACAGTGGAGTGGTCCTGTTAAATTGAACTTAGCTGATCCTGTGGCTTTTTTGAAAACATTTAAACCATCTCGAATTTGCGTTTGTGTCGGAGTTGGTTTTAAGTTGTATTCTAAAAAGCTTTTTTGTTGGACACCAGCGTCGGTCAACTTAAATAAAATTGCTAAGACAACAATAATAATCGGTATAATTATTGTTGCCCGAGAAATTGTCTGCAGAAAATAGTCAAATCCCCTATTTTGATCTTTCATCTGAATCTAAAATAATCTATCACTTTTTTCCTTAACACCCTCAGGAAGCATCTCAATACCTTTTATCTCCGGTAGCGATCTGCCGATGATTGCCTGCAAATCTCCGTGTATACCAAAAAGATTCTCCATGAGAAGTTGGATATTTTTTTCTTCTCTCGCCCATTTTCTTCGGAAAAATTCTTTTTCCTTATCAAGGTAGGTTTTAGCTAGTTCATAACTGTCATGTATTGTCTCCAGACGCTGGCGAAACTCTATACTAGTTAAATAATTCCATAAAATCTCTTTCTTTTCCTGTTTGCCAGCGACGGAAGATTTCACTGTCGACAACTCAATCAATGTATTTCTTAACAGCAATCCCAAGCCTGTAATACTTTCATAATCGCCGACCCAGACTCCAGCTTTTTGGCTAAATCGTTTAACTCCATCAGGAAGAACCTGTGAAAGGATAACTGCTATTTCCGCTTTGACTCTTCTCTGATCTTCTTTTAACTTATTTATCCAACCTTCACTCCAGGCTTTGGTTCGTTTTGACTCCCAGATAATCGTGCCACAGGATTTTCCATAATTATTTTTAACAACCTGTAAAATATCTGCACCCTTTATGCCGGTTGGCACATCCTTTATATCGTCATAGGGGAATTCTCTTTTTAAAATATTTTTTAGCTCATCTTCCAAGACGTCTCCTTGCAGTTGTTGTGATCCTTGTTCTAATTTTCTTTTATAGTCTTCAGCTAATTTAAGTGCGGCTGCTTCTTTTTTCTGATACTCCAAAATTTTAAATTTGTATTCTTCATCAATCCGTCTTTTCTCTTCCAGCCGGATCTTATCCTGCTGTTGGGCAAGTCTCTTTTCCAGCTCTATCTGTCTTTGTTCATTCTCTGTCTTTAATTGCCGCATTAAGCGACTAAGCTCTAATAATTGATCTTGGAGTGTCTTGTTTTGTTTTCTTAATTCTCCTATCTCTTCACTCTTATCTTTTATCTGGAACTCCATCTCGCTTTTTATTTTTCTCTCGAGCTGCGTTCGCAG
>MGAI01000052.1:0-6609 GCA_001789695.1 Candidatus Roizmanbacteria bacterium RIFCSPLOWO2_01_FULL_37_16
ATTCATTGTTATCACCTCCTTTCATTAGAAACTGTTAACGAGTTATAACGAGTTTTACAGTTTCTTATGTCCACCTAGATTCGCTCTTCACGACGTCGAGCGAACAGCGTTGAGTTAAGTCGTGAAGTAAGAATAGGTGGATCGTTTATTTATTAAATTTCTGGATTCCCAATTAGATCGGGAATGACAAATCAGATCCTGAAACGAGCTATAGTCCTGAGCGATAGCGAATGGATTCAGGATGACACTTGTTCAAATTAAAAAACTACCCTTCCGTACTGGCTAGAATGACGATGTACCGCTCGTATATGTGATCTTTATCACAACATAAAAAAAGCCAGCTCCATCTGGGAGCTGGTTTTTATAAAAGCCCGAACGAACTTTAGCCTAATATGAGGCTCCATATTAATAAGTCAACTTCCTATTTAATTTGAGTCTAGGATTGTCTGTAAATCCTGTCAAGAGGTCAAAATAGATTACATAATATTCAACTATCTCACATTTTTTAAGTGAACTAAAAACCTATAAAAATATAAAAAAGTCACTTATTATTTTCTTCATTAACTAATTAAGAGCATAATAATAAATACTATATATAATATTGGTAAATATTGACTTCTATTTTTTAATATGATATAATCCGCTAGTAAATTTCTATAAGATCTTTATGGATAAAAGAAATTTTCTCGCACGAATTATTCTTGCCTTTGCCTTTTTTTTAATAGTTTTCGTTTCTTCTGTCTCCGGAAATGTTAATCCACCCAGTTTCCCCTCCTGTCTAAATCCGCAAGGGACCGTCAAGGCAAGCTATAACTCAGGAACCCACGGAGTACCGGGAGATGCAACTTCTTACCAGGGATCTGATACTGTTTACTCTGTATCGGATAATACCTTGATTCAGTGTTTATGTACCGATAGTGGTGAAGGTATACAGACAAACTGGTGGAAGGCTTCCTCTCTAACCTCTCAGGAGGTCGAAAGTTTAAAAACGCAAGGCTGGGTTTTTATACCCGATGGGTCGGCTTGGGGTCTTGAAAATACCTCATATCTGGCTAAAAACTCCAAATACGCCTGCCGTGGAGCCGGAGGAGCTGGAGAAGTTTTGGGTTTGGCAGCGACGGGAAATATTAAGTTAATCTACACTTTGATCTTCATCGGACTTCTTTCCATGATGTTTGGACATCTGCTTAAAAGTCGTGGTTCAAAGTAAATTCCAATTTCCAATTTTTGATTTTTGAATTTTGGGAATTGAGATTTGTTTGTATCTTATAAGTTGAAGGTTGGAATTTTATGTCAAAATATATTATAAACTTTGGATTAATTTGTTTAATTTTGGCAGGAATTCTTCTTTTCCAGAGGAATAATCCGAAAAGAATTGCTTTTTATTCCGTGCCTTTTAAAACAGATCGATCTTATTCATCTAAAAAAAATCTTCCTACCAGATTGGTTATAAAAGATTTGGCTATCGATCTGCCGATAGTTCCAGCCAAAGTAAATGGCCAAAAGTGGGAAACGACAACTCAGGGAGTATCTTGGCTCACTTCTTCACCTTTGCCCGGTGAGAAAGGCAACAGCATTATTTATGGACACAACTGGGGAAGTCTTTTGGGAAAGTTGATCCGCATCAAGCCAGGCAGCTTGATTGAGATAAGATATAGCAACGGGTCTAAAAATACTTTTACAGTAAATACAATCGCTACAGTATCTCCAAAAGAAGTCTCTGTTCTTAGACAGTCAGAGGATCGAAGAATTACCGTCTATACCTGCACTGGTTTTTTTGACGAAAAAAGATTTGCGGTAGCTGCTCTTCTTCTGTGAGAAAAATCACACAATCAAAGAGTAACAATCTAGATAAAACTAGCACATTAGGTTGATATATCGGTAAAAATGCTGTATAATTGCAGGCTATAACTTTTTTTTATAACCAGCTCATAGTAATATGAATAATACACGAAATACATCAGAAAATATAGAAAAAGGTCTTTCTATAATAGTTCCTGTAGTAGATGAGGAAAGGAATATAACTCAGCTAGTGAAACGGATTACCTCCACTTTAAATGCCAAAAAATACTCTTTTGAGATTATTATCATCGATGATCATTCGACCGACAAAACCGTATCGCTGATCAAATCTCTGGCAAAAAAATACCCCATCAAACTTTACCAAAAAAAAGGCAAAAAGGGCAAAGCCTATTCTCTCCTTGAAGGATTTACTTATGCAAAATATGGTCTGGTAGCAATGATTGACGCGGACCTTCAGTATCCGCCTGAAGAAATACCAAAGATGGTTGAAAAAATCAACGATTCGGTCGGGGTTGTGGTAGCAGATAGAAAAATCCACAAATCGTCACTTCTTCGTAAGATTCTAAGCTATGGCTTTTCTCTTTTTTTTGCTAGATTTCTTCACGGTTTAGATCATGATGTTCAGTCCGGACTAAAGGTTTTCAAAAAGGAAATCATCGAAAGGATTGATCTTAACCCAGGTCCATGGTCTTTTGATTTGGAATTTCTGATCAAAGCCAAACATGCCGGCTACCTTATCGAAAATCATCAAATCACTTTTGAAAAACGCCAGCAAGAAAAACCCAAAATAGCTCTGTTGCCGGCAACTTGGGAGATAGGAATATCAGCTCTTAAACTTGCCTTTCTATCTCCTCATACCATCCCCTTTCATCCAAAACAAGAAAAAGGCAAGGGATTTCATTTTAAGGGAGTTAAATTTATACATCATAGCAATCTGCCTCTTTTGGAAACTGCCTTTAGAACGCTCGTACTTAAGCAAAAGCTAATTTTGCTGAATCTAGCTTTAGTTATTATCATAGGTTTTGTTGCTGATTGGCGTATAACCTCAATCATTCTTGTGGCTATTATCACTGCTATCTATTTTGTCGACCTCCTCTTGAATCTATTTCTGATTTTGAGGGGATTTGTCAAAAAGCCAGAAATTCATGTCTTAAAACAGGAAGTTGAGAAATTAGACCAGAAAAAACTCCCAAAGTACACGATTCTTTGCCCTCTTTATAATGAGTGGGAAGTTTTACCCCAGTTTGTTACAGCCATATCTAGGATTGATTATCCCAAAGATAAACTCCAGGTGCTTCTTTTATTGGAGGAGGATGATAAGGAGACGATTCGACATGCGCTAAGTTATAAACTGCCAGACTATTTTGAAGTTGTAGTTGTCCCAGACTCACTACCTAAAACCAAACCAAAGGCTCTAAATTATGGGCTTCAGATGGCAATCGGTGAATATGTGGTGATTTACGATGCAGAGGATGTCCCAGATCCAAGACAACTGAAAAAAGTCATCCTTGCTTTTGAAAAAGCCGGTAAAAGGACCGTATGTATTCAGGCGAAACTAAATTTCTATAACCCTCATCATAATTTACTGACCAGAATTTTTACCGCCGAGTACTCACTTTGGTTTGACCTGGTCTTAACCGGACTGCAATCAATTTTTGCACCGATCCCGCTTGGCGGGACCTCCAATCACTTCAAACTTCAAGACCTTAAAAAGCTTCGGGGTTGGGACTCTTTTAATGTCACCGAGGACTGCGATCTTGGCATGCGCCTGGCAAAACGCGGTTATCAGACGGCGCTAATAAACTCCGTAACCTTAGAGGAAGCAAACTCCGATCTTAAGAACTGGTTCCTACAGCGGACTCGCTGGATCAAAGGCTACATCCAAACCTATCTTGTACATATGAGAAATCCAAAAGAATTTGTGGAAAATACTTCACAAATTAAAATGTTTATCTTCCAGATGTTTGTAGGAGGAAAAGTGTTATTTTTGTTCTTCAATCCCCTGATGTGGATTACGACATTTCTCTACTTTGCCTTCCGTCCAATTGCCGGCCCTTTTATCGAACAGTTTTTCCCCGGGCCTGTTTTATATCTGGGAGTCTTCTCGCTGGTATTCGGTAATTTTCTCTATATGTACTCTTACATGATCGGTTGCGTTAAACGAGGCCACTACGATCTGGTTAAGTATGTATTTTTAGTACCTTTCTACTGGTTATGCATGAGTATTGCCGCTTGGCAAGCATTAGTCCAGCTTATCAGACGTCCCCACTTCTGGCCAAAAACAGTCCACGGCTTCCATTTTGACAGCGATCGAGCCTTTAAGCAGGCAACCGAGATAATCAAAAAAAAACTGATCGACAGGAGTATTGCGACAGCTCCGGTTAGCTTAGCGCCTGCCTTTGCCAAAGCCAAAAAATCAAATCTATTCGAAACCTGGTCGAAAAAAAATCTCACTTCCGGAGGCTTTTTACTTGTTTCAATGATGCTGGGAAATTTTCTCAACCTTTTGTTCAATGTCTATCTTGGCAGAACGATTTCTTTTGAGGATTTTGGTTTGATCACTTTAATTAATACATTCTGGTATCTGCTGGGAATTTTTGCTTCTCCGCTCGGAGCCAGTATAAATCATCGAACGGCCTTTATTTCCGCAAAATACGGCCAAGGTTCAGCTGTAAGCTTTTTTAAATCGTCAATTAAAAAAGTAACAAAGATTTCTTTGATTGTTTCGGTTGTCTGGTTTTTGACATCGCCCATATTAGCCGGTTTTTTCAAACTGCAGAATGTACTGCCGATTTTGCTTTTTACTCCCGCGATCATTTTTGCCTTTTTGGGAAGTATGAGCGAAGGTTACCTAAACGGAAGTTTTTATTTTGCCGTAATCGGCATAATCGTAATTATTACGGCGGTGGTAAAAATAGGCTCTGCGGTTTTATTAGTTAATTTAAATCAGTCTACTTTAACTTACATTGCCATACCTTTTTCAATCGTCATATCGGCAATAGCTGCACGAATATTTCTTTATACCAAAATCAGAAAAATTCAAGCAGATAATAAAAAACATTTTAATTTCCCCAAAAGATTTTTTGTCGCATCAATTGTAAGCGGATTTTCGGTAAACGCTTTTCTTACATTTGACGTAATTCTTACCAAGCATTTTCTTTCACCTCGCCTGGCAGGTGAATACGCATTTTTATCTCTGGTGGGCAAAATGATATATTTCTTCGGATCGATGCTTGGTACTTTTATCATTCCTTTTGTCAGCCGCGATCTGGGAGCCAACCGCGATCCGAATAAGAGCTTCTACCGAATTCTCACCGCAACAACTTTGCTTACTACTGCTATGTATATAGCTGTTGGATTTTTCGGAAAGTATTTCCTTCCTTTGATATTTGGAGCAAAAGTTTCCCCCATTCTTCCCTATATTAATCTTTACTCTCTGGCTATTGCGATGTATGTGATCACGAGCACAATTGTAGGCTATCACTTAACTAGATATCACTATGTTTTTCCTGCGACTGCTCTTTTGTTGTCGTTTATTATGAGTATCGGAATAATTTTATTCCATAATACGGTCGCCGACATAGTTATGGTTGTCTTGATTTCCAGCATGATCAGCCTCGATATGATGGTATTATTGCACCTTCTGATGCGGAAGGGAAAATTTTTTATCAAGAATCTGGTCGATCTGGCTGGATTGTTTTTGCCTTTACCAAAGGTCGGTGTAGTAAGCGGAACAGGAAAAAGAATTCTAATTTTCAACTGGCGTGATACCAAGCATAAATTCGCAGGCGGCGCAGAGGTATATATACATGAGCTAGCTAAACGCTGGGTAAAAGCCGGCAACCAGGTCACCGTGTTCTGCGGCAATGATGGAAACTGCCTAAGAAACGAAGTGATAGACGGTGTACAGATTATTCGAAGAGGCGGGTTTTATTTTGTCTATATTTGGGCTTTCCTTTACTATGTTTTGAAATTCAGGGGACGTTATGATGTTATTATCGACAGCGAAAACGGAATACCTTTTTTTACTCCCCTCTATTCGGGTGAAAAGAAATTTTTACTGATTCATCATGTGCACCAGGAAGTTTTCAGAAAAACTCTGGTCCCGCCGCTTTCCTGGATCGCTGAATTTTTGGAAATGAAGCTAATGCCAAGTGTTTATAAGAATATTCAGACGATCACAGTATCTCCTTCATCCAAAAAGGAGATTCTTGAGAAACAGCTGACCGAAGTCGAGCCGATAATTGTTTATAACGGTGTTGATCTTAAAACCTATAAACCGGCAGAGAAAAGCAGTATACCGCTGGTTTTATATATCGGAAGGCTGAAATATTACAAAAGCCTGCATATATTTCTCCATTCCGCCAAAAAAATACTGGAAAAACTGCCGGAAGTTAAATTTATTATTGCGGGAGACGGAGAGGAAAAAAACGGGCTGATGAAACTGGCCAAAAAGTTGAATATTTTTGAAAAAATAAGATTTCTAGGGAGAGTTAGCGAGGTGCAGAAAATTAAACTTTATCAAAAAGCCTGGGTGTTTGTCAATCCGTCGTTCATGGAAGGCTGGGGGATTACAACGATTGAAGCTAACGCCTGCGCTACGCCGGTAGTGGCTGCAGATGTGCCGGGTCTTCGGGATTCGGTCAACAATCCCCACAGCGGATTTTTAGTACCGTATGGCAGTATAAACGAATTCAGCACGAAGATTATAGAGTTAATAAAAGACGACAGTTTGCGGGCAAAAATGTCAATTGAAGGTTTATCTTGGGCTCAACGATTTGACTGGCAAAAGAGCGCTGATAAAAG
>MGAI01000052.1:6618-19267 GCA_001789695.1 Candidatus Roizmanbacteria bacterium RIFCSPLOWO2_01_FULL_37_16
GTTTATATGAAGAAAAATGATGTTGAAAAAATTGCTCGAGTAGTCATAGAAATTGAAGAATCTGAAAGCGAAACCAGATTTCCCTTTCGATTTAGAAAAAGACTGTTAGAACTAATTAAAAACAAAGGAAATTATTTAGGTGGTTTATTTTTAGTTAGCTCTTCATTTATTGGTAATGTACTTAATTTCTTTTATAACGCTTTTTTGGGAAGGATACTAACTTTTGAGCATTTCGCTTTAATTGGGCTTATAGGAGGTCTCAATTCATTTGCATCAATAATTTTCGGAGCATACACTAATGCCTCAAATTACAAAAGTGCTTTTCTTATTGGGAAATACGGAGACGGGGCTGGATTCAGTTTTTGGAAATATTCCAGACGACTTGGAATAATCATTGCGGCGGTTTTTACGTTAATTTGGTTTATATTTACGCCGTTTCTTACACAATTTTTTGACGCAGAAACACCCTGGTTAATAATATTATTCGGATTGGTACTTTTGGTTGGATTAGCAAAAGGCGCAGATAGAGGTTTAATTTCGGCAAGATTGAATTTTTGGGGGCTGGCGATTTTAAATTTATTCGATCCTTTAATTAGACTATCAGCGACGTTCTTATTAGTATTTCTTGGACTTAAGTTTTGGACGTTTTCTGCAATTCCAATTGCCGCATTAGGAATTTTTATTATTGGTTGGATTTTAGTTACTTATAAGAAAAACGATAAAGATTTTGTCGGACAAGAGAAAGAAATTAATCGCTTTCCTTTTAAATTTTATGGTGTATCAGTGCTAAATGGTATTTCTTCTACGGCATTTTTATCATTCGATATTCTCCTTGCCAATCATTATTTAGGCTCACTTGAGGCAGGTAAATATGCATTGTTCTCATTGGTGGGGAAGATGATATATTTTTTGGGAGGCCTAACTACTCCTTTTATTATTCCTTTGCTTAGCCGTCTCGAGGGAGCTAGAAAAAGCTCACGCAAAACAATGATCTATATAATGGGAGCAACGACTTTGTTGGCCTTAATTGGATTCTTAAGTTTCGGAGTATTCGGGTTTTATACTGTTCCACTATTATATGGTAAAAAAGCCATAGTTATTACACCCTACTTAATCGGCTTTAGTTTTGGAATGATGTGTTATACGATTTCCAAGGTATTGGTAAATTACTATTTAGTTAAAAAAGTGTACGCCTTTACTTTTGCAACTTCACTATTGGTAGTTTTACAATTCATTTTAATTTTTTTTAATCACGCTAATTCAGCGTCAATTGCCTCGGTTATGTCTATTGTCTGGACTCTTCATCTTGGACTTTCGCTAAGTTTTCATATTTATGCCGATAAAATCAGAAATCTAGAAAATTATATATTAGTGTTTTTTAAATTGAGAAAAATATGAAAAACAAACCATACGATTTATTTAAGATGTTATTGAAAACTGTCTTTGCGGAAATAATTAAGGTTTTTGTTAAAGATATAGAACTTACTTTCCCCAAAGTCATAGGTGACTATGATTTTATAAATCATTTTAGGAAAATCGGTCCCCGAAAGTCGTACAAACTTGCCATATATCAAAATAAAACTGGGAAAAAAGCTATTGCAAAAATGATAAGTGCAAAAATAAAAAGTTATCACTATTATTCTCTTTTAAATGAAATCGCCATTTACAATACATTAAACTCAGCAACAGATAGATTAAAAAAAAACACTCCACCTCAGTACAAGGATGTATATATACCAAGATTAATAAATACTTTTGAAGACGGTTTTCGGTTAATATCTTTAGTTGAATTTGTAGCAGGAGAAGTTGTACAAAATTATTCTGCTAAAAAGAAACTGGAATTGTATATTAAAATCACAAACTATCTTAATTATATTGGCGAAAATTTGACAAAGGCGGAGAGAAGTCAAATTTCCGTCAGAAAAAGTCTTAACTATATAGTTCTTTATCCTTTACTAGCGGTTAAGGCGGTAATTACATATCCCGCTTCATTGCCATATGTACTTGTGGGCATGATCAGATTTTTACGTAATATTCCAATAGTACTTAAAAATAGCAAATCCTCGCTTATTCATAGAGATTTGCATTTCAAGAATATTCTAACGTGTGAAAATGGTCATGCATTGATCGATTTTCAACAAATGGTATTTTCGGAGCCTCTTCACGAATACATAACCACTCTGCGCTATTTTTGGTATGGATATAAAAGAAAAGAATTTGGTCGACTACTTTTGGCGGAAATTATAAAAAAGAATATTAAGCGAAAAAAATTTAATGAACTTTTTCAGTCTTATGCAATTAATTCCGTTACCCATGGTTTGACAGGGTCAGGTTTTTCCAGAGATATCATATTAGGTTGGTTTGATTTTTTTAAATTTAGTCTAAATTCTGATTTCACAAAATTCCAAACAAAAAATATTTTATGAAAAACCAAAAAAAAACAATTTCAATCGGAATTTCGGTTTATAACGAAGTTGGAAATATTGAAAATTTACTTTATTCAATTATCCGACAAGATAAAACTGAATTTAATTTAGAGGCAATATATGTTATATGTGATGGCACCAATGATGGAACAGACATCCTAGTTGAAAAATTAGCACAAAAATTTTCTATTATCCGTTTGCTAAACGATGGTAAAAGAAAAGGAAAAATTAGAAGATTGAGTGAATTATTTAAGCTGAATTTAAGTGATGTTTTGATGATCTTAGATGGAGATGTGGTTTTGGGTAAATCTAATACGATTAACGAAGTAGTCAAGTGTTTTGAAAAAAAGGGGGTATTTTTAGTTTCAGCAAACAATCAACCTGTAAAGGGAGATACTTTGGTTGGAAAAATTATTAATTATAGTATTTATATCTGGTATTTTGTCAGATTAAGCTTTAATTATGGGGATAATATATATAACGCTCGCAATTGCTGTATAGCCTTAAGAAAAGAATTCGTCAGTAAAATAAACTTTCCTCCCCAAATTCATTCATATGGACGATATTTGTATCTTTTATGTCAACAAGAAAAACAAAAATTTGTTTTTGCCAAAAACGCTCTTATTTTATACCGAAAACCAAATAATATACGCGAGTATATTATGCAAACCAGAGGGCCATTCTCGGATAAAGAAAAATTTGAGGAAATATTCGGCAACTGGATTAAAAATAAATATAAAATTCCCTTGAAATATAAGTTATTAGCTATACTAAATACTTTTACTCAAAATCCGTTTTTATTTATCAGTTCAGTTACACTAAAATTTATAATTAAACAATTTCCTTTTAGAAGTATTAGCTCGAAAAATTCGGCTGTTTGGGAAACGGTAATATCGACTAAAAAACCGATATCCGTTCCTTTTTAATATGAAAAATAAAAAAACACCAGTTACCATAGGGATTCCTGTCTATAACGAGGAAATAAATATAGGCAATATATTACTAAGTATACTTAAACAACACCAAACAAAATTTAAATTAGAGAAGATTATTGTTGTGTCCGACCATAGTACAGATGCTACTAACAAAATAATAAATAAAATTAATAACGATAAAATAATCTTACTCATTAATAATAAAAGAAAAGGCAAATCTTTTTGTCTGGACAGAATAATCGATCAATCCCACTCGGACATCCTGGTTTTTATCGATGCAGATACGATAATAACCGACTCTCATTTTCTTAATAAAATTTGCGATCCGATAACAAAAGGTATAGCGGATTTAACTTCACCAGTAGTTGAAGAATTAAAACCAAAAACTTTTGTGCAAAAAATCTTATATGCAAGTATGAAATTTAAAAAAACTATGTATTATGGCTTGAATAATGGAATAAATGTTTACACTTGTCATGGCCGTACTCTTGGATTTTCCAAGAAATTATACAAATTGAATCGATTTACCGATGTAGTTGTTGATGATGCGTATTCGTACTTTTATTGTAAATACAACAATTTTAAGTATATTCCGGTAACCTCAACTTCAGTCTCTTACGCTTTACCTGCGACATTTTCTGACCACGAAAAACAAAGTATAAGGTTTTTTAAGTCTTACGATAATTTATCCAATAAATTTTCAAATAAAATTATAAAATCGGAATACGATATTCCTAAAAAAGCAGTTGTCTACGCATTTTTACAAACAGTATTTAGATACCCTCTGCTACTTTTATATATTCCAATTGCAACTTTTTTAAAAATAAAATCACTGTTTGTAAATTTTCAGTCGGCGAAGTGGGATATTGCCAAAAGTTCAAAGAAAAATATCTATGTCTAAAATACCAACCGTAACTATCGCAACAATTGCTCTAAACGAGGAACAGAATATTGAAAAATTTCTAAGGTCGGTTTTAGACCAGCAGGAAGAAGGTTTTAAAATAGTTAAAATTCTAGTTATTTCAGATGGATCTTCTGATAAAACTGCAGAAATTGCTAAATCGTTTAAGTCCGGATTAATAAGAGTAATAAGTCATGAAAATAGGATCGGTAAATCAGCAAGACTAAATGAGCTTTATCAAAATTTAGATACCGATTTATTATTACAATCGGACTCCGACATTATTTATTCTCATAAATATGTTGTTAGAGATATGTTGCTACCCCTTATTAAAAATAAAGACGTGGCTATGTGTGGGGGAAATCCGCTGCCTATAAAGGGAGCAACCTATATCGAAAAAGCAATCAATCTGACAACTGAGGTATATCAAGAATTCAGGCAAAAAGTAAGAAATGGGGATAATGTTTTCTCTGCAGATGGAAGGATATTATCTTTTAAAAAAGAATTAGTAAAAAAGATCAATGTACCTAACGATATGATTGCGAATGACATGTTTACATATTTTTGTTGCCTGATATTAGGTTTAAAATATAAGTTTGTTGCAAGTGCGATAGTGTATTTTCGGTCACCGCAAAGTGTAAGAGATCATATCAGACAAAACGTGAGATTTCGCGCCTCGCCTTTCAGAATGGAAAAATATTTTTCAAAAGAATTGGTTAAAAAAGAAACTTCCATTCCAAAAAGTTTATTATACAGAACACAATTATTAATGTTTATAAAACACCCAATCTCAACATTATATATTTATCTAATTAACCTTTATTGTAAATTGAGGGCTCGAAAAATAGAAGATAAACTAGATGCTAAATGGGCAATCGCCGATTCAACAAAATATGTATGATTTATTCCTAAAACTTAACAAAAGTCGCGTTTATTTATTACAATCTAAAAGTGCGTTATCGGGTTTTTTTAATTTATGAAAACATTCTTAAGCATAATATTTATATTTATAGTTGGAGTAGTTTTGTACAGTTTAATACTTAGAGGCATATATAGTAATCCCCAGGGATCATCCATTAAAAATAATTTAGATCAAGCCACAAAACCTTTTGAGCTTTCACCCGAGCGGGGTCGCTATATCTTAACCATGTCTTTAGCGGAAAATAGGTCATTTGCGCTTTCGCGCCAGCTTGCGGACGCAGCCGATCCGGATGTAGGCTACCATGAGGGGAGATTTTATATATTCTTTCCACCAGGAGTATCTGTTCTGGCTTTACCTTTTTATAATCTGGGTAAAAATTATAATCTATCGCAAGTCGGTTCATTTTTCACAATTGCTATTTTTGCAATATTAAACCTTATCTTAATATTTAAAATAGCACGCGATATTTTCAAACTGCCGTTTTCCATCTCATTAATTTCTTCTATTATTTTTGGGTTTGCATCCACTTCTTGGAGTTATGCAATAACACTGTATCAGCATCATGTTACGACGTTTGCGATTCTATCGATATTTTATTCTGCTTATTTATTTAAAAAAGCAAAAAAATGGAATTGGATTTTTGCAGGATATACTTGGTTGGTTTATGGCATGGCTTTATTCTTAGATTATCCTAATTTATTTTTACTGGCGCCAGCCATGCTTTATTTTTTAGTCAATTCATTTTATTACTCAGTAAAATCCCAAGAAATTACCGTCGGTTTAAAAATACAGATTTTAATCACTTCAATTTTTTTCATTGGCTCAATTCTCCTCCACGGTTATTATAATCAGATAAATTTCGGAAGTTGGAAAAAAGTTAGCGGAAGTTTGGCTGGTATAAAAAGAGTTAAAGAGCAAGAAAAGTTAAAGAATCTCAATAAAGACAAGGCATTGGCTGAAATATCAGGCAAAAAAGACGTTACCGGATTTTTCAAAGAAGAAGATCTTCCACGTGGATTTGCGATACTGCTTTTTTCAACGGATAGAGGGCTATTTTTGTATGCCCCGATATTTATTTTGGCTTTGCTTGGTATTTATTCTATTAGGAATAAAATTACTCCGGAGTTGGGAACTTTGCTGGGATTGGTTGGAGTCAATCTGTTTTTATACGCAAGTTGGGGGGATCCGTGGGGAGGATGGGCGTATGGGCCGAGATACCTGATTCCTTCGATGGCGATTCTTTCGATTTTTATCGGTATCTGGTTAAATAGTGCAAAACACAAATTAATAAGTCGAGTCACTACTTTTATTCTATTTGCCTATTCGTGCTTTATTGCTCTTTTGGGAGCGTTGACTACCAATCAAGTTCCGCCTAAGGTTGAAGCGGATTTTTTGAAGATGAAGTATAACTTTCTTTTGAACTGGGATTACTTTATGGACGGCAAGAGCGGAAGTTTTATCTTTAACGAGTTTGCTTCAAAACATATGAGTTTACAGCAGTATTTCGTTATGATTTATATTCCTCTTATCTTGATTGTTTTTATCCTGCTTTTTATAGTTCCACTATTTGGAAATAGAAAGCAGAAAGCTAATTTTTGATGGTTTATATATTTTAATTATGAAGATACTAATTTCAGGTATAGAAGGCTATCTGGGATCGGTGATGAGCGGAGTTTTGCAAGAACGCGGACATACACTAAAGGGAATTGATACGGGTTTTTTTCGGGAAAGTTTATTAATTTCACCTGTCTATCAACCGCCTGTAATACATACTGACACACGCAATGTTTCAGTATCACAGCTTCAGGGTTACGATGCGGTGATTCATTTGGCGGACTTATCCAATGATCCTTTGGGAATGATCGATGAAAAAGTAACCAGGGAAATAAATTATACCGGTGCAGTTGATTTTGCCAGAAAAGCAAAAAAAGCAGGAGTAAAACGCTATATTTTTGGTTCGTCATGTAGTATATACGGGACTCAATCCGAAGAATTGGCGAACGAGGAATCCGAAACCAATCCGCAGACCATGTATGCCCAATGTAAGCTCGATGTGGAAAAAGAACTTTTGAAACTTGCCGACACTTCTTTTACCCCGGTCATTTTAAGGTGTGCAACAATTTACGGTGTTTCACCGCGTATGAGGTTTGATCTAGTGATCAATAAACTGGTGGGCGATGCATATTTATATAATAAGATTTCTTTAGATAATGGTGGCAAACAATGGCGTCCGGTTGTCCATATTCTCGACGTCAGCCAGGCTTTTGCCTGTGCCGTTGAGGCTCCTAAGAATAAAGTCCATAAGGAAATATTTAACGTCGGAAGCAGAAACGGGAATTATCTCGTATCTGATTTTGGCGCAATGATCAAAGAGGAATTTCCGAATTGCGTCATTCGGGTAAACGCTTCTAACAACGATACCAGGAGTTATAAAGTATCATTTGAGAAAATCCACAGGTTGCTGCCGGGTTTTTCAAGCCGGCACGACGTCCGCAGCGGCATTATGGAACTGCATAAGAAGTATAAAGAAATCGGTCTCACTAAGGATCTTTTCAATTCATATCACTTTACCAGGTTAAAACAAATACAACATCTGCTTAAATCTCAAAAAATTGATGACAGTTTTCATTGGAAGTTAACGGATAAAAAGTAATTATGAACCCTTTAATCTGTCGTTTTTGCGCCTCATCTCTTACCCAGACGTTTGTTGATCTTGGGGTCTCGCCGGTTGCAAACGCAATGATCCCGGCAGATAATCCTAATGTGGCAGAACTTTTTTACCCTTTACATGTATATATTTGTAAAAAATGTTTGTTAGTACAAATTCCCAATACAGTTGACAGATCAGCTATTTTTAATGATAAATACACTTATTTTTCGTCCTATTCCAAATCATGGCTTAAGCATGCAAATAATTATGTTGAAATGGCAACCAGGCGATTTTTACTTGACAGATCAAATCTGGTTATTGAACTTGCCAGTAATGACGGATATTTACTTCAATATTTTGTTAAAAAACATATTCCGGTATTGGGAATCGAACCAAGTGCCAATGTAGCGGCAGAAGCAGAGAAAAAAGGAGTTCCAACGCGGGTAGAGTTTTTTGGACTCAATACAGCCGAAAAACTGGTTAAAGAAGGTAAGCGAGCAAATCTCATAATTGCCAATAACGTATTGGCTCATGTGCCGGATGTCAATGATTTTGTATCCGGCATTCGTTTATTACTTAAACCGGACGGAGCGGTCACTGCCGAATTTCCTCATCTGGTTAATTTAATCGAAAAAAATCAATTTGATACCATCTATCATGAACATTATTCCTATTATACGTTTACAACGATTGAAAAAATTTTTAAATATCACGGAATTGCAATTTTCGATGTGGAAGAACTGCCGACGCACGGCGGATCGCTGCGGATTTACGGAAAACATCAAAAAGCACTATCGTCTGTCAGTTCTACAGTAAAAAATCTTCGCCGGCGTGAACAAAAAGCAGGATATCAGACTTTAATCCCTTACAATAGTTATCACGAAAAAGTAGCGGCAACAAAACTGGACTTCTTGGCATTTTTAATTAAAGCAAAACGGGCAAAAAAATCGATTGCAGGTTATGGGGCAGCAGCCAAAGGCAATACTTTTCTTAATTATTGCGGTATCCGCAGCGATTTTATTGATTATGTTGTCGATGACAGTCCGCATAAACAAAATCATCTGCTTCCGGGAACAAGAATACCGGTTTATTCGTCCGCTAAAATCAGAGAAACAAAACCCGACTACGTTCTTATTTTTCCCTGGAATCTAAAAAAAGAAATCTCCAACAAGTTAGGATTCATCCGTAAGTGGGGGGGTGTTTGTTTTGTTGCCATACCCAAAGTTGAAATTATAAAATCATGATTAAATCACCTATTCGTGTAGGACTAATCGGCGCCGGATATGCTGCCACTGGTTTTGCCTTCCAATGTGCAAAGACTAAAGGATTACACTTGATTGCTGTCTCAAACAGAACCGCCGGAAATGCCAAAAAAATGCTTAATAAAATCGGCATTTCAAATCCAAAAAGACTGAATAAACCTGCCGATATAAAAAAATTACAAACACAAACCGAAACCGGTTTTACCGATGATCCCTCGCTTCTTCTGACCTCAAATTTTATCGATGTAATAGTCGAGGCAACCGGAGATGTTGAATTCGGAGCTTATATAGCTTATGAATCAATTAAAGCCCGTAAACACATAATTCTGATAAATGCGGAGTTGGATTGTACTCTTGGCCCAATTCTTAAAAAGAAAGCCGATGACGTAGGGGTTATATACTCCCAGGCTGACGGTGACCAGCCTGGAGTGATCATGAATCTTATCCGGGAGGCGGAATTTATGGGAATGAGAGTAGTGATGGCCGGGAATATAAAAACCATGTTGGATCAGCATCGAACTCCCGAAACTCAAAAAGCCTGGGCAAAGAAAAATAATCAAAGCACTACTCTGGCAACTTCAGCCGTTGATGGTACCAAGCTTGCGGCCGAGATGGCAAGTGTTGCTAATGCTGCCGGTTTTTCAGTCGCTATCCGAGGCATGCACGGATTTTCATTAAAACATGTAGATGATGCTCAAGCAGCCTTTAAGAAATTAAATAATCTTAATAAGGCGGGGATTGTGGATTATATCATCGGAGCTCAACCCAGTTTTGGCGTATTTATCGTTGCGCGCTGTGAAAAACCGCTTATCAGAAAATATCTGAAGATGTATAAGCTGGGAAACGGTCCATTATATACATTATATCGACCTTTTCATTTATGTACTCTTGAGGCTCATAAATCGGTTGTTCAGGCTGTAGTTTTTAAAAATGCCACTCTTGCTCCCCGCGGATTATATTGCGAAGTAATTGCAATGGCTAAACGAGAGCTAAAATCCGGCGAAATTCTGGACGGAATCGGCGGATTTACAACTTTCGGGATGATTGAAAACAGCCGAGTTGTGCGAAAGCAAAATTTGCTCCCGATAGGATTAAGTAAAGGATGTGTTTTAAAAAAATCAGTCAGCAAAGATAAACCGATAACTTTCAGTGATATTATTGTTCCGAAAGGAAGACTTATTAACAAATTATATAATGAACAAAAAAATTTATTTTAAGATGACTAAACCAACAGTTACCATAGGAATTCCCACCTCGTTTGCAGGCGAATCTCTGCTTGAAACCGCAAGGACAATCAGTCTTGCACAAAAGAAGGAAAATTATAATCTTAAAATTTATGCAGACAGGACACCTATCAGTACTAAGCTTCGACAGCAACTCAAAACATTGAAATTTGAAGTTCATTGGACTCCCGATCCGGGAAGTTTTTTAAAAAAAGTACGCAAATTGATTGCCGCGACCAACACAGATATTTTGATAATCACTCAGGACGATATCATTTTTGATCGCGATACTATTTCTGCCACCGTGGCTTCTTTCCGTGCCGATCCGAAGATTAGCATGATTAGTGCGCGTATCTTGCCGCTTTCTCCAGAAACCCGGTTTGAGTCGATGATGGCATCAATGGTACGATTGGTTGACAAAATCGCACGTTATTGGAATGATGGCGACAATTATCTGGCTGCGAGCGGGCGCTATCTGGCTTTTCGTACGGCTCACCTGAAAAAACTGCCTATTCCGGAGGTAGTAAACGGAGACATGTATTTATATCTGGCAAATTCAAAATACGGTGGTAAATTTTACCGTGCCGAAAAAGCGAAAGTCTACATTCGCTGCCCTCAACGATTAGCCGATCAATTTAAACCCAGCAACAGATTTCAGTATTCGAAACAGGAAATGGAAAAATATTTTTCTACCGACTTAACTTCCTTATACAGAATTCCTGTTTTAGCGATACTTAAAGGATTTATTAAGGAATTGGTATTCGACCCCATTGCACTTATCGGATATATTTTTATATTTATATATACCCGCATATTTCGAATACCGGCAAAAAAGATAATGAAGACGGTATGGAAAATTGATACTTCAACAAAAAATATTATCTCTTAAAAGGAAATTTTTTAAATATTTTTGGGCAAGTACCATATTCAGATACCGAACCTAAACTTAAGCCTGTGACATTAAATTTTATTGTTTTTTTAGGTAATATCGACATAGCTTTGGATATTTCAGGTGGATTAACGAGATTTGTAATACTTAAATGAGGTACATAAGTTTTTTTGACGAAAACGTGGCCGTATTTTTCAATTGAGTTTTTTTGCTTTGCGGTTAATCCGGTTAAGCGAAGCTGACTATCGGGAATAAAATTATTTCTCAAAGGATTCAGGGCATCAACAATACTTTCATGAAGCCTTTGAAGAACTTCATTCGGTTCGACGTCATAGAAAATAAACCCCCAATTTTTTGAAAATCCGTTTAAAGAAATTTGGAAAGGCGTAAAGGCAGCCGCAATTTTTTCTACCTGACTGTTAATCCGGGCAAAATTTTTTTGCGGGTATCTGGTTTGATATAAAGATATATGAGGGCAGTATTTACCTCTTTCAAGAGTAAAATTTGTTTTATATTTTGCAGAAACCAAACGACTCCAGTTAATTAACTTTACCGAAAACCAATCATCAGGGATGATTACAACATTTAGGTCTCTTATAGTTTCCATTATTTTATCATCCGGATAAATTTGGATACCAGAATTTTATTTCCTGCGACTATAGTATTTGACAGGAAATTAGTTTTTTCACCCTTTAAATTTCGTACAATACCGCCGGCTTCACTTAATATAAGCATTGCAGCTGCATTATCCCAGGGTTTGACACCTGTTTGAAAATACAGGTCTATCCTGCCGCAGGCAACTTCACATACAGCCATAACAACACTGCCTTTCATCAATATCCAGGGTACCGGATCTAATTTAAGCAAGGTCCGTAAATTATTACGGGTTATTTCAGGTTTAAAGTAACTATCTGCGGCAACCGTTGCAGAACTAAAATCACTTTTTGTGCTAACTCTAATTTTATTTCCGTTCACAAACGCGCCCTTATTCTTTTCTGCCGTAAATAAATCTTTTCTGAAAGGATCATAGACCGCGGCAGTTTTTAATACTCCAGTTTCGACGTAACCGACTGATATTGCAGAGTAATTCAGGTGATTTAAGTAATTAAATGTTCCGTCGATAGGGTCGATAACCCATAAATGACCCACTTTAAGTAGTTCAGTGAGATCCGATTCAGTTTCTTCAGAAAGAATTTGGTCATTAGGATAATATTTTTTTATATTACCAATAATAACTTTTTCACTAGCTTTGTCACCGGCCGTAACAAAATTTGTATTTCCTTCTTTTGAATGAACACCTTCCTCCGGATTCATAGTTAATATTTCTTTTCCGGAAGCCAGCACTGCTTGTTTGGCAAGTTCAATTCGTGATATTATATGTCTTTGACGTTTCATACAATTTAAATATTAATTTTTATTTTGGACTTTGTGAATTAAGTTA
>MGAI01000053.1 GCA_001789695.1 Candidatus Roizmanbacteria bacterium RIFCSPLOWO2_01_FULL_37_16
CAGCAAATATTTTACCGTTAAATAAAATAGGTGATAGAATAATAAGCATAACTCCAAGCAGAGCGATTATCATTCCGAGAAATACTTTTAGATGTGGTTTTTCTTTTAAAAACAGGACGGAAAGAAAAAATAAAAAGACCGGACCTGCCGAAGCTATGATTGGCGCATTGATGCTTTCCGCGCGTTGAAGACCCCAAAAGAAAAATGTGATATTTATGCTGATTCCAAATACCGCGCCTAAGACTAGTTCCACCCACTCCTTGCTTGTTAACCTGATTTCAAGATTTTTTATAAAAGGAAGCATGATTAAGGTTGCAAAGAAAAAACGGATAAAAGCTAGTGTAAACGGAGGAATATTCTGCAGGGCAAATTTAAATATCGGAGAAGCAGCGCCCCAAATGATATTGGCAATAATTAAAGCTAAAATAGGATTCATTTTTTCTTTTTATCTAAGTAAACAATTAATTCTCCCAATACACCTGTCATAATTATTTGAATACCTACTATTATTAGTGACAGACCCAACCACAATACTGGCCGCTGATAGAGAAGTACTCCAAAAAATAGCCTCTCTATGGTTAGATAAAATGAAATTAAAAATCCAGCAGTAAAAAGTAATCCTCCAATTATTCCAAAGAAATGCAGTGGGCTCTCGGCAAATTTGTAAAGAAAAAAGGCGGTCAGAGTATCAAATATCCCAACCAGCAATTTATTGGCTCCAAACTTACTTTTCCCAAACTTCCTGGGGTTATTTTTTACCTGAATTTCTGTCACTCTATATCCATTATAAAAAACTGCCAAAGGAAAAAAGCGGAAATTATTTCCATAAAAATTAAAATCTTTTAATACGTCCTTCTTAAAGGCCTTAAATCCACAATTTATATCTGTGTAAGGCGAGTTGAGGAATAATTTCAAAAATTTTTCGGCAAAATAGGAGTATGTTTTTAGCAAAAAGTTATCAGTATGACGATCTATTCTTTTTCCATTGACAAAATCATAACCCTTCTCCATCTTTTCTAAAAACTTCGGCAGATCTTCCGGGTCGTTCTGTAAATCCGCATCCATAAATACAATTACATCTCCAATCGTATTTCTTATCCCCGTATTTAAAGCCTCTCCTTTACCAATTCTTTTCTTGTGTCTTAATATTTTTATTTTTTTTGTTTTAAATAATTCTGAATTCTGAATTCTGAATTCTGAATTATCTGTTGATCCATCATCCACCAAAACAATTTCATAATCTCTACCTACCTTATTGCATCTTTCGAATAATTGATTAATTAATACAGCTAAACTTTCTGCCTCATTATAAAACGGAATTATTATTGAAATCATTTATATTTTCTATTTACTACTAACTACTTGCTACTTTTTTGTATACTTCAAAATTCTCCTTTTTAAAGATTAATTCGTAATTTTTATCTTTTTTAAGCCTTTCGTAGACTGGAATGAGTTCATTTTTTTCCGGATAGTCATAAATCTCATTCAATCTGACAATGACATAGTCTGAAAAACTGTATCTTGAGGAAAATATGTAAAAATATCTTCTCGATGTAAAAAAAGGAGATAGTTGGCCAGTAGTTGAAATCTTAAGATTTTCATCCTTTAGTGTTTTTGCCCAAAAAGCTGTATCTGCGGCTTCCTTCTGAGGATATTTAATGGGGTGGATGTCTTTTGTTTTTGCAAAAGGTAGAGGACCTTTAAGATAGGCTGATGAAAGTGAACTAATCAGAAGGACAATTATTACAATTTTAATTAGTTGATTTGTCTTTATGCCTTTTGTCTGCCAATTGCTTGGCTGAATTTTGCTATCAATTAATTTCTTTACGCCGTAAATCGCAGAAACAAAAACAAAAGGAGTGATAACGGCAGTATACTGATAATTGATATTTCTCATGTTTGGATTATTGGATAAAAGATTGATTGCAAATTCCGGCAAGGCAATAATAAGTTGAATAGGGGAGAATAAGGATAAAAAACCGATTGGCGCAAGCAAATTTACAAAATATCTCCAAGTATCTTCTCTGAATATCAATTTAGAAATACTATCTGGATTAGATACTATTCCTATAATAATTCTTATGGGCGAGTCACCGAAATCCGAATATCTCGAAACAGCAAAATGCTGACCGCTTCGAAAAAGAGGAATTAAATAAAACACGGAAAAAATAAACCAAATTATGCTTACTGATATAATTTTGCTAGCATATAGCGTAGTATGCTTTCTTTCTCTTTTGACTACATTACTGTGTAGTGTTGTAGTAAAAATATAGATCCCGAAAAAAAGTGTAGTCAAGGCCACCTGTTCCTTGGATAGTAAACTTAAGGCAAAAAACACAAGACTAATTTTATACTTCTTTATTAACCAAAAATAAAACATAAATAACAAAAAAGTTGTAGCAAAGGTTACTGCGTGAAAATCAAATATATTCGCCCTCTCAAGCGGAGGGTAGAGAAGATAAGCCAGAGAAAAAACTAAAGCTAAAAAGTTAGAATATCTCACCTTTGCTAAAACTAGGTTTGTAATCTTGAAAATTGCGAATGCACCAAGAGCAGTAACCATTGATTGAACTACAAGTAACGTCCCGGGAGAGGAGTTAAAAAAATAAAAAGGAGCAAGCAAGGCAAGCAATATATCATTGTGGATTGCCACCCGTTTTATTTGATTTTCAGCGATAGGATTTGTTAACTCAAGCAGCCTGCTCCAGTCACCTGTCTTAATCGACATAAAAGTGTTATAGACTGTCTGTTGCATAATACCAAGATCATAATATGACGCATAAAGAGTCCTGTAGCGAAGAATGGTGAAGTAGGAAAAATAGATAATGTAGGCTACTATAAAAATCCAAAGCAAGATATGATATTTATATTTTTTTATAAAATTAACCATTAATTTTTATTTTGAAATTAAAATACGTAATAAATATTAAATGTTTAAAAATTAAAACAATGGAAATTGATCAAAAATTGAAAATTTCAAATTCTTTTACTTGTTACCAGAATGGTATTTCTCATGCACTTCCCGCAGCCGTATATTAGTAACGTGAGTGTAAATTTGGGTGGTCGATATATTTTTGTGTCCTAACATATCTTGAACAGAGCGAATGTCGGCTCCCCGTTGTAAAAGATCAGTTGCAAACGAATGCCGTAGTATGTGAGGCCCGATGCGGAATAAAATACCTGCTTTTTTTCTGTATTTTTCAATCAACCGTTCTATCGATCTAGCTGATAATCTCGATTTTTCATCGGTCAACCCGTCTTTGGCTTTAGGTCCAGAATAGCGAATAAAGAGAGGTCGATACGGATCGTTTCGCATTTTAAAATATTTGACCAGCCATTCTTTTGCCCGCTTGGAAAGAAAAACAACCCTTGCTTTTCCTCCTTTTCCGATCACTCCAAATTCACCCGCATCCATATTTACCTGTTCACGATTTAGACCGACCAATTCTGAAACACGCAAACCGGTTGAAAACAGAACTTCGAGTATAGCTTTATCTCTCACACCGATAATATCTTTCGTTTCAATCGCTTTAAAAAGTCTTTCCAGCTCTTCCTCACGGAGATATTTTATATATCTGTCTCTTTGTTTTCCCAGCTCGATCATTTCAGGCGAAATTGTGTTTATCTTTTGTCTGATTAAGTAGCGAAAGAAGGAGCGGAGCGCTACCAAAAAATAATTTTGCGTCTGCCTTTTCAACTCTCCTTTAAATTTATTTTTGTATTGGTGTGATAGATAGAGCCGAAACTCACGAATTGTATTTTCATCAATCTTTTCCACATCATAATCAGCTGTTTCCTGTTTTAATTTTAATGTTTTATATTTTAAAAGCCAGTTTTGGAAGAATTGGAGATAGTACCCATACATTCGTACGGTTTTTATGGAAAGACTTCTGTCAAGTTCACAGTATTCTAAAAAACGCAAAGCGGCTTCCTTAAGTTTCATCCTCTTATCTTAAACGACATTGAAGGAAAATTCAACTTAAAAAAGTGTATAATAAGTTGGATAGCCGGGGTGGCGGAATCCCAAAAGAGTACTTACCCCGTAAAAATTGTTGGGCGAGTAGCGCTTGCTTGCGCAAGCAAGGAACTGGCAGACCTGCCCGACGTGCCCTTAGCCCCGATGCTGGAATTGGCAGACAGATACGGCTTAGAACCGTATGCTCATTTGAGCGTGGAGGTTCAAGTCCTCCTCGGGGCACTACTTGAAACCAAATAACCGAAGATAAAACCTCCCACATGAGCAAAAAAAGCAACGCCTCCTTGTTGGATATCATATGTCACCAACGAACCAACTCCAGAAAAAAGTTGAATTACAAACCAATAACCTAAGAAAAACCAGGTTGGTAGTTTAATGATGTCATAAAAACCAAAAAAAGTTGGAACCAAAGCTTCTATCTTTGAGTGACGAAATAAGAAAAAATATGCGCCAGCAACTCCTGAAATCGCACCTGACGCTCCAATCATCGGGATCGAACTACCAATATTGAATATAAGTTGAGCAAATACAGCCACGACTCCCGCTAAGATATAAAATATCGGATACCAAAAATGGCCTAATCTATCTTCTACGTTATCGCCAAAAATATGCAGAAACCATAAGTTTGATGCTATATGAAACAGCCCTCCATGCAGGAAAATAGAGTAGAGGATATACCGATACGAGCCAAGATTAAAAAAATTAAATCTAGCTGGAACAAATCCAAAGTTAAAAACAAAAGCTTCAAAATCAGGTGACGAAATTTGGATAAAAAATACGTAAATAGTTAAGGCTATAATTAAGTAGTTTATAATTGGAAATCTGTTTCTGGGTGTCGAATCACGTAGGGGAAACATAAAACAATAAAAAAAATATTATTTCAAAACTAATTTTACAGTAAAATTCTTCCATGGACAAATATGATTACTTAAATTTTCACGGACAAAAGATATTTTACAGACTTTCTTTTCCGTACGATAATAAAAAGCATCCTGTCATCTTTTTTATACATGGAGCAAGGGCAAAGGCGGATAGTTTAAATGTAATTATTAATGAACTGAAAGATAATTTTATCTGTTTAGCTTTTGATCACCTGGGATGCGGAAAAAGCGATGGCAAGTTCGAAGACTATACGCTTCGCTCGCGTCTCGATCAAGCGTTTTTCGTACTACAGTATCTAAAGAAAGTTAAAAATGTCGATTTAAAAATGATTACTGTTGTTGGAGCAAGTATGGGCGCACATATTGCCTCGAGATTAACAGAAAAAAACTCTTTTTCAACTCTCATCTTGCGGGCACCTGCCTGCTACAGAAAAGATTACGAAAATAAGAAAATGGTAAAAGATTGGATACCTTGGGACAGAGAGGGAAAATATTGGCCTTGGCGGCCTTCATTGGCTTTGGATGCTATAGAAAAATATAATGGAAGATTGCTTATTGTCAAAAGTGAAAAAGATGAAGTAATTCCGGATGAAATTATCAATAATTATTTAAGGATAGCAACAAAAGTAAAAGAAAAGAAACTCGTCGTCATGCAAAATGCCCCTCACAGAATCTCCGATAAACCTATTTATCAAAAAAAGTTTGCCTCATTGATCAAAAGATTCATAATTCTTCAATATAATTAGTTCCTATTTGTTAAAATTGTAATCATTTACCAAAGTGCATGATGCTATAGAAAGGAAGGGTGCCGGAGTGGCCCATCGGGTACGCCTGGAAAGCGTATGAGCCTTATAGCTCACAGGGGTTCAAATCCCCTCCCTTCCGCAAGCAAAAATTAAAGTAGAAATCTCTCAATTTTTGTTATAATCAAAATCCATGAATAAAATACTAATCGGGGTAATTTCTGTTATTTTACTCTTTGCATTTCTAATTGCGGCATACAAATTTACTAACACCACCTCGGACAAGACCTATCCGGAAGTCAACATTCTTACAAAAACCGACCATATCAAATGGGCTACTGATTCAGCGACTAAAAAAGATATTTTAGTTGAATTTAGTGATTTCCAATGCCCAGCTTGTAAAACTTTTCATGACTTTATTAAATCAGAAATCGAAGCAAGTGGCTCGGCTAATGCAGGAATTATGAAAAAAGTCACTTTTATCTATCGACATTTCCCTTTGGCACAACACCAAGATGCAGAAGAGGCAGCCTATGCTGCCGAGGCAGCTGGAAAGCAAGGCAAATTCTTTGAATTTTCCAATCTTCTTTTTGCTAAACAAAAAGAGTGGTCAGACAATGACGATGCTGTTAAGAAGTTTGAGTCTTACGCAAAAGAACTCGGTCTAGACTTGGAACAATTCAAAAAAGACAGAGATTCTAAAGCAGCAAAAGATAAAGTCAATGCAGATCTTTTACTGGGACAAAAAGTAGAGGTTAACTCTACGCCCACCTTCTATCTTAACGCTAAAAAACTCGGACCTATAAATTCATTTGAAGATTTCTTAAAACCCCTTCAAGATCTTTAACTATTTATACACACCCTCAGGGTGCGTTACTTATTGACTGCGCACCCTAAGGGTGTTATTTTTGCTAAAATTAAATCCATGCTTCTTGATTTAGACAGGAAAAGCCTAAATTACGGTGTTTTCGGTAAAGGTCAACCAATCTTACTCACTCACGGCTGGGGTGGAAACTCTAAAAGTCTTAAAAGTCTTGCCCGACTTTTATCCTCAAAATATCAGGCGATAACCCTAGATCTTCCAGGCTTTGGTGAAAGTGATGATCCCGATCCAGACTGGGGGATAGAAGAATATGCAGGTGTCATAATAGATTTTATTTGTGAGCTAAAATTAAGGCCCGTTGTTTTTTTTGGCCACTCTTTTGGAGGAGCATTGGGAATTTCCCTGGCAGCAAAACATCCCGACTATATCAAAAAACTTGTTGTCTCTGGCGCCTCTTATAAAAGGGATGTTCCAGCCACAGCAAAAATTAGCCAGCTGCTTAATTGGTTGCCAGTGAAATTAAAAATAGCAATCTACAAAATTTTTTTTCCTAAATCTGATCTTTACAAAGTTCCCCAACTTGAGTCAAATTTTAGAGAAATTGTTAAACAGGACCTCACTCCTTTACTTCAGTTAATTAAAGCTCCAACTCTAATCCTTTGGGGCGCAGAAGATAAAGAAACGTCTATCTCGCACGCTTATGAATTACACAAAAAAATAAAAGAGTCGAAGCTCAAAATTTTTCCAGAAATCGGCCATAATCTACCACTCCAATATTCTCAAAAAGTCTATGAGGAAATAGATAAATTTATGCAAATAAATTAAAAATATGATTTTGCTTGGTGCTGGAATAATAATTTATCTTTTAAAATCTCTTGACCTACTTTACCTTTTCCAAACTAAGGAATACCGATTGGATAGGATTTTGAACTTCCTAAAAGAGGACAACCTCCTAAGTATCCTTTACTTTCGCAAAATTAGAATGCCAGCTATAACGCTGCGTAATATCCTGATTGCTCAAGGATTTTTCTTCAACCTTATTCCCATTTACTTAATTTTTAAAAACTTAAATTCTCTTTTATTGCTTATATTTATAATATTTTCTCCGATTGTCGCTCTTTTGACAATGTTTTTAGGAATAATACTTAGCGAGATCCCAGTCCAACTCTATAGAAAAATTATTATTTATCAGGCAAAACAAATGGTAAAAAATTCAACTGCTGTCTTTATCGGTATAACCGGTTCTTACGGGAAAACTTCAACCAAAGAATTTCTATTTCAAATCCTTTCGCAAAAATACAAAGTCGGCAAAACCCAAGAAAATTACAACTCAGATATTGGAGTAGCCCTGTCTATTTTGAAAAATCTCAAACCAGATACACAGTATTTTATCACTGAAATTGGTGCTTATAGAAAAGGTGAGATCAGGTCAATCTGTCAGTTTATTAATCCAAAATTTGGAATCCTGACTGCTGTTGGAAATCAGCACTTGAGCCTATTTGGCTCAAAGAAGAACCTCATCGATGCAAAATCAGAACTTTTGGAATCTCTCCCAGTAGACGGAATTGCCTATATTAATAAGGACATAAAGGAATGGAAGTACTTCTCGCAAAAAACAAAAGCTAAAATAGTATATTTTTCACTGTCAGATATCCCTACTGATATAAAAATAAATCTTCTAGGCGTTCACAATCTACAAAATCTTTTGCCCTGTATTATTCTTGCCTCAGATCTTGGAATAGAGAAAAGTATTATTTTAAAAGCTGTCAAAAATCTTAGAACCCTCAAAGGTAAACTCTCTTTCGAAAAAGGCATCAACCGATCAACTATACTTAACGACTCCTACAGTTCGAATGTCGAAGGCTTTCTGGCCGCCTTGAACACCGCAAGCCAGATGAATTTTAAAAAAAAATATGTTATTTCGCCGGGTCTGATTGAGCTTGGTACGGAAAAAACTCCATCTTATCAGAAAATAATTGAGGTAGTTAATAATTATGACTTAACTCTTCTGACCATTGACAGATTGTTTAAAAGATTAGATAGCAAAAATAAAGTCGTAGATTTCCATAGCGAAAATAAATTGGTAGATTATATTAAGGAAAAGGCTGATAAAAATACACTTATCGTCATCGAAGGCCGCTTCGAACGAAAAACAATTACAAGTTTAGTAGCACATTCGTAGATTAGCATCAGATTCGCAGATTAGTATTATATTTATGATTTCAACCGACTTTGCTCCCAATGAATCCTGGGATGACGCTTGGATTTCACTCAAGCTTATTTTCCAACCCTGGCGGTGGAAAAATGGTGAAGAATCCAAATTAATCAAACAAAAAATTTGTAATCTTCTTAATGTTCCATGTTTCAAGTTACATGTTTCATTATTTCTCTCTGGCAGATCGGCACTTTATTTTTTTTTGAAATCTCTCAACTTGCCCCCTGATTCAGAAGTAATAGTCCAAGCCTTCACCTGTGAAGCAGTAGTTTTACCAATTCTTGCCAACAATCTTAAGCCAGTTTATATAGATATAGAAGCTGAAACTTTCTCAATGAATTATAAAAAACTAATTGACCAAATACCTAAAAGGGCTAAGGTGCTTATCCTTCAGCACACCTTCGGTTTAACTCCAAAATTCAGAGACGAAATTATTAAATTTGCCCATGAGAATAAGCTTATTATTATTGAAGACTTAGCTCACGGCTTTAATCCTGTAATATTTAAAACTTCTAACATCCAACCTCCAACTTCTAACTTCTATCTTTTTTCTTTCGGTCGCTCCAAACTCCTTTCCTCCGTCTTTGGTGGTGTCATTGTCTCTTCAAACAATACAGCAATAAAGCATTATAACAATTTAACAATGCCTTCTTCTTTTTTCATATTTCATTGTCTTTTGTATAAACCCTTAACTACCCTAATTAAATCAACCTATGACATTTACTTTGGTAAAATTCTACATAAAATACTATATAAACTGAAACTTTTAATCCCTGAAATTACTGAAAAAGAAAAAAGTGGGTACTTTGATGAATCTTTTAATAAAGCTTATCCCAATGCTTTAGCTATTCTTTTGCTTCACCAATTCAATAAATTTGAACAAATTCAACAGCAAAGACTAAAGATATGCCAAGTTTATTCTGGTCAAATAAGCAAATACCAATATCTCATCTCCAAACAAATTGCCAACCACCAGGTGCCACCAATTAAACACCCGTTAATACGATTTCCGCTACTGGCAAGAAATAGAAACGCAATTTTATCCAACTTAAAAAAATATAAAATATATCTTGGTAAATGGTATGACCAAGCAGTTGCACCGAAAGAGTTAGAGCTAAGCAGAGTAGGGTATAAAAGGAATAGTTGTCCAGTTGCTGAAGAAATTTGCCAAAAAATAATAAATTTACCAACTAATATTAGCGAGCGAGATGCTATTAAAATTATAAAGAAACTGGCAAGAATTAAGTCGAAAGATTAAGCGACGTCGTATGATTAAACGACGTTATTTAATTAGATTATCGACTAAATTTATCTTGATATGAAAATAGAGGAAATAAAAGATAATAAAATCTGGCAGGATTTTTTTGATAAGAATGGTTCACCTTCTTTTTTACAATCTTGGCAGTGGGGAGAGTTTCAAAAGGATTTAAGATATAGGGTAAAGCGTTTAGGAATTTATAAAGATAATGATCCTAAAGCTATTGCTCAAGTAATCCAAATCAATTCAAAAAGAGGCAATTTCCTTTTTATTCCGCACGGTCCTGTGTTTCAATCAGCAGACAATAATCAACACTCAGCAATCAAATCTGTAATTACCCATTTACTAAAATACCTAATTGCCTTAGCCAAGAAAGAAGATTTTTCCTTTATCCGTATGGCTCCTACGTTAGAACTTACACCCGAAAAGCAAAAAATATTTTCTACTTTAGGCTTTAAAACAGCTCCAATCTATATGCACGCCGAGCGTTTGTGGGTTTTACCTCTATACCATATTGGTATCGACCGAGCCAAAATGGTAATCAGTGGAAATCAGCCAGAAATCCGCACTAATCCCGTCTCAGATGATCAACTCCTTGCCCAAATGCGTAAAACCACCAGATATCTCATCAGAAAAGCCCAACGTGATGGTGTTATCATCGAAAAAAGAACCGATGATAAAGCAGTTGACGACTTCTGGAAAATCTACCAAGAAACAGCCCAGAGGGAAAATTTCGTTCCTTTTTCAAGGGAATTTATTCGCGGGGAGTTTAATTCATTTAACAAAACCAACAATGCAATTTTTTTATTTGGGAGCCTACCAACAACATCTTTAACTCCCGAGGTTAAAGGTGGCTTCCTGGCAGCCTCCTTAATAATTTTTACCAAGTCGACCGCTTTCTATCATCAGGGTGCTTCGATCCACTCCAAAATACCAGTTACGTATCTCCTACAATGGGAAGCCATAAAAGCAGCAAAGAGTCGCGGATGTCAATTTTACAATTTCTGGGGCATCCATCAACCAGGCCGAACTCCCAAAAGCTGGACAGGACTTACACTTTTCAAGACCGGTTTTGCCGGAGGACAAATCGATTATCTTCCAACTCAAGATTACATTGTCAATCCAAAATATTACTTAACCTTTATCTACGAAAAATTTCTAAACCGATTTAGGGGTGTGTAAATAGATATAAATAATGTGGTAGAATAAGCCTGATGATTGACATACTCCAAAAAGCTGCCAGAAACGCCGGAGAAGTGTTGATGAAGTACTTTAATCAAGGAGTAACCGCCTCCTATAAATCTTCTCATAAAAATTTAGTAACAGTCGCTGATCTAGCCAGTCAAAAAATTATCTACGAGACTATCGTTACAAAAATGGTACAAAAAGGATTCAAAAAGGACGAAATTGGTTTTATCGGTGAAGAGAATCTTAATATTAATGGGAAATATAAATTTATTATTGACCCTTTGGACGGCACTAATAATTTTGCTTCAGGTTATGGTTATTTCTGCGTATCAATTGCTTATGCTATAAATAATAAAACCGTGGCTGGGGTAATTTATAATCCAAGCAGTAATATTTTATATACTACAGAACTTGGTAAAGGTTCTTACAAAGTGAGCTTTCATCAAAAAAAATTACTCAAGGTTCAAAAAAAGAAACTAAAAGATTCCTTGTTAGTGGCAATTTTTAATACCAAGGAAATAATCTTTCATGATGAATTTAAAATCTATGAGAAAATTTACCCGGTAATTCGTGGATTAAGAGCGAATCAATCTACTGCCTTAGATATGTGTAATCTCGCAGATAATATTTTCCAAATTCATGTCAACGGCAACTCCTACATCTGGGATATCGCAGCAGCAAAACTCATCGTTGAAGAAAGTAATGCTAGTGTGACTGACTGGCAAGGTAAGGAGATCAAGCTAGACTTTAATAATCCGAAAAAATCCTATCGATTCATAGCCTGTCATTCAAAACTCCTGCATGAAGTTTTAAAATTCTTCGACTAATACTACTATTATGTATTCAAAATTTGTATCCAAACGTCTGCTTGCTATTCCCGCCAGCCCGATCAGAAAGCTTGTTTCCTACGCCGAACAAGCTATAAAAAAGGGTATAAAAGTCCTTTACTTTAATATCGGCGACCCGGATATCGAAACGCCAGATGTTATGCTGCAAGTGCTTAAAAATTGGGATAAAAAAACTATCACATACTCACGTTCCCACGGTGAACCAGCACTTCTTGAAGCCTTAAAAAAATATTACAACAATCTCGGCTATTCCTTTATCAACACGCGACATCTTCTAGTTACTCTTGGCGGATCTGAAGCTATATCCATGGCATTTCTGGCTACTACCGAGGTTGGCGATGAGATCCTCACTTTTGAGCCTTTCTATACAAACTATAATTCCTATGCTGCTGTCAATGGAATAAAAATTGTTCCTGTTAGAACTTTGGCAAAAGACGGTTTTCATCTTCCTCAAGCAAAGGAATTCGAAAAAAAAATCAGCAAAAAAACCAAGGCTATCCTATACTGCAATCCTAACAATCCTACCGGAACAGTCTACATAAAAAAAGAAGTTGAAATGCTGGTAATGCTAGCCAAAAAATATAATTTGTTCCTTATCGCAGATGAGGTTTACCGCGAATTTGTTTTTGACGGAAGAAAACATACTTCCATCTTGTCTTATTTCCCAGACATACCCAATCAAGCAATCTTGGTTGACAGCTTGTCAAAACGCTATAGTCTTTGTGGTGCTCGTATTGGTGTACTATCTTCCTTGAACCCGGACACCGTGGCAGGAGCTTTGCGTATCGCCCAAGGCAGATTATCCGCCGGTTTGATCGATCAAATTATGGCAGCACAACTTGCAAAAGTTCCCAAGTCTTATTTCCGAAAAGTCCAGGAAGAATATCGAAAACGACGTGACATTCTATATCAGGGTCTTCTTTCAATTCCAGGCGTTTTCGTAAAAAAACCAGAAGGAGCCTTTTATTGTATTGCTGGCTTACCGGTCAAAGATAGCGAAGACTTCTGTAAATTCTTATTAACCGATTTTAATTTAAACGGAGAAACAGTCATGATCGCGCCTGCTTCTGGCTTTTATGCCACAAAAAATTTAGGCAAAAATGAAGTCCGGATTGCCTATGTTTTAAACCGGCAAAATCTCAATAAATTAATTAAAATCCTTCGTAAAGCACTTCTTGTCTATAAACAAGTTAAAGAGTAGAGGATAATTAAGAGCGTAATAACAGTAAAAACTAAAAAATCATCCTGCTTAAAATGAGCTTATAGTATTTAAATTTTTAATTAAATTAGAGAGAAATTAATAAGAGAGAATTAATTGAAAGTAAAAGAATTATTTAAAAATAAATTATTAATTATTGATTATTAAATTATTAATTTTTTCTGCACTTCCCTTTCGTCAGTCATGCTTAACGTCGTAAAAGATATAATTTACGACGTTGTATAGCTATTTACTCCCTGATATATGCATACCTAACTTGGCTCAAGCCCAGTATTAGCCTTTTTTCTGCTATATATTTAGGAGAAGTGTGGTGTTTACCTCGCTCTTCTATTAGTTTGAGATATAAGAGATGTCATTTAAAAAATAAGCCTTAATTTTGGCATTATACAAGCATTTTTATTGGGAGAATTTGTAGCAATTAATGATCTTAAATTCTATTTTGCTTTAGCGCATAATATAGCTCTATTTTATTTATTTTGAGGCTAAATGCTAAAGAGTTCTTAGATTAATTATGATTCGATTTAGACCGTCTTATTAGTCCAAATTGTAACTTTTGAGGCTAAAGAATCACTGAGCATTTAATTTATCTCAATTAAATTTAGAGCGTTGTACCAATCTGATTTTCAACTTAAATATATTTTGGATTGTTGTATCAGTCCAATTCTTTTTTTACTTTTTTAAACATCAATTCGTATTCTAAAGAGAGAATAAGGCTGTTAAATAGCTTCGTAATTTAGACTGTCATATTGGACTAAACACACAATTTCTAGGCTAAAATTAGGGAAAAACCGATGTGGATATTAATTTGATTTTAGAGTGTATTGATAATCCAAATTACAATTTTTAAGGCTAAAATTAGCTAGCAAATGAATTAAATTCAATAAAATATTTTCAATTTTAGAGCGTAGTAATAGTCCGAATAAAAATAACTTCTAATTTAGAGCGTAAAATCGGTCTAAATAAAATTACTTGTATATTTAAAAACTAGATCTTCCCTTTAACAGGGAACGAAGATAAATGCTAATAATAAATTAGACTTTATTATCAATCTAAATTGATTTTTTAGCCTCAAAAATTCAACTTTATCCACATTTATTATCCTATAGTTTTAAATGGGTTTAAATTTATTATAGGATATAATCTCTCACGTCCGTAGATTATTCTTCTCCCCTCTTCTCCGCTTTGGGACACAACCTAGCGGTTTTTTTTCCCAACGATTTTCCCTAATTTGTATCGCAAGCTATTCACTCTCCAATGCACGCTTGCGATAAATTATTATTTCCTTTCCGACTTCCGATTTTTCTGACTTCTGATCCCTTCCGATTTTATCCGTTTCATTTTACCAACTGATTGAAAGAATAGTTATCAGTAAAACCGTGATCCAGACAAAAACATATTCTCGAATAGTTTCCTTAAATAACCGTTCATCCAGAAAATTGTAAATTAGACCAGACAAACAATAGTAAGAGGAAGTAAGGAAAAGTGATAAAATCGTTGATTTTAACGGCACAAAGGATCCAAGAAGCGCTAATTGAGCCAAAATTAAGGCTGTTAATAAACTAAATAAGAGAGTATTCTTGTTAAGAGGTAAATCTAATTTAACAGTCCAAATAAGCTGAAGAGATAAGAGAAATGTTATTATCATTATAACGATAAAATTAAAAATAAAATTTAACTTAAAGGAAAAAAGCGTATTATAAATTAAAAAACTCACAACAGTCTGATAAAAGAAATTTATCGAGAACGCAGCTCGATAAAGTTGTAAACTCTTCTCTACTCCGACATTAAATATATTTGAGCATAGTAGTACAGCATAAATTGAGACTGCATAAAGAAAGATAAACGGCAAACGTGTAAGCCAGCGTACAGGAAAGAGAAAATAAAAAAGATAAAAAGAAATGGTAAGAACAACTGGCATAAAAAAATGGGTAAACCACTCAATATTCTCTATCCCTTCAAGTAGCGAAAAATATGTCAAAATAAAACAAGACAGGAAAAATATAATAATGAAAATTCCTGACTTTTCAAATAAAAAAAATGTAGATATAAGCATAAGCAAGCTAAGTAAAAGCGCGCTTATGACGAATCTAAACCTTTTCTCTATCTGAAGTGCTTTATTTTGTAAGAATTTAAATATTTTTGGCATTGGTAAAGATCCCTTGAACATCGTCTAAATCCTCCAATGTTTTAACGAGATTTTGAATCCGATCTGCCAGTCTTTTATTGCTAATCTCAATTAAGGAATTTGCTTTATAATCAACCTCAATGCTGTCTGTGGTCAAGCCGTTAAGATACTCTCTTATTTTACTGAGCAATTCATAGGGGAAGAAGACATAAAAATATTTTTCATCATTATCAATATCGAAACTGGCTATTTTATCGGCAAAACTGAAGACCGCGCTTTCATCAACCTTACTTATCTCAAAGGTTGCCAATCCACATTTTTTAAAAAGATACAGAACCGATCCTTTTTCCCCAATTTTTCCTCCCTGAGCTTCAACCACATTCCTCACTTCCGAAATAGTCCTATTTACATTATCAGAGGTTGCTGTAATAATAATCGATATGCCTCCAGGAGCAAAAGCTTCAAAAATCATTTCTTTTAATTGAAGTCTATCTGGACCAATGCCTTTCTCTATTGCTCGCTCAATATTAACTTTAGGTAAATTAAAGTTCTTCGCTTTCTCAAGGGCTAATCGTAACTTAATATTGTTTTCTGGATCTTTAATACCACCTCCTTCTCCGACTGCCAAAGTGATTAGTCGAGATAGCTTAGAAAATAGATTGCCTTTTTGTTTATCTTTTACCTGTTTCTCTCTTTTTATTTTCGACCATTTGGAATGACCAGACATTATAAATAAGTTAAAAGTTTATAAAGTTATAAAGTTTTTAAAGTTAAATCTAATTTCTTCTTTATGAACTTTATGAACTTGAAAAACTTGATGAACTTATGCTTAATTATACTTGACTTTCTCTTTTATTTACATATACTTGAAACCTGTTATTATTTTAATATTCTATGGAAAATGTCGAACAACTTGAAGAACAAGCAGTAGATGCTGCTATGCACTTTAGTTGGCAATTCGCGATTGAGATAAATAAAAAGATTTTAAAACTTGATAAAAAAAATCTGGCTGCCAATCTTAGACTGGGATTTAGCTATATTCAACTACAAAAACTCGATGATGCTAAAAAATACTATAGAAAAGCTCTGAAGATCCAACCAAACAGCAGTGTCGCAAATGTGAATCTGGAAAGAATAAAAGTTCTTCAATTAAAATCTTCTAAAAAAAACAAGAATCCGCAAATTTATTTAGATCCTAACCTATTTTTGGAAATCTCAGGTAAAACAAAAAGCGTAACTTTAGTCAATCTTGGTCAAAAAAATACACTGGCTGCTTTATCTGTGGGACAAGAAATTTTTCTTAAAATTAAAAAACGAAAGGTTGAAGTTCGAACAAGTGAAAATGAATATGTAGGTAGTCTCCCAGACGATCTTTCAAGGAGACTACTGGTATTTTTAAAAGCGAAAAGTAAATATAGGGTATTTGTAAAAGACGCCAGTTTAGGCAGAATAACTGTTTTTATCCGAGAAGAGAAAAAAGGTAAAAAGGTTCAGCACTATCTCTCCTTCCCTCAAAATATCCAGTCTAAAATGGAAGACATGACGTACGAAAAGGAAGGTAGTGAAGATACGGAAGAGGAAACTGTACTTGATCTAGAAAAATTAGCTGAAACTCTAACCAGCGAAGAAAAAGAATATCTCCCCTATAAACCTGAAGAAGATGAAGAAGAAAGCGAAGAATAAGAAATCAATGGATTTGATTTGACATTTGAGCGTTGGATTTAGGATTTTAAGTTTTGTAGTGTTTTATTTTCTCTTTCAAAAAGACAATCGTTCCCTTAATCCGATTAATCTTTAAGAGTCTCCTTACTTCTTTTGGCAACTCAAAATCTTTCATAGAACGGAGAGCCAAAATGAAAGATAGAATCAGTATTAAAATTAGAATTACAAATATATTCATGTTTGTTATTAACACGAAAACCCGTTAACCCGTTAACGGGTTTTTATTCAACCTCCCATTCCTCCTCTACTTTCCCTAATTTAAATATTATATTATATGGTCCGGTTTGACCGCTCACTAGATCACAGGCAAAAAAATTACTCACTGACTTTGCCGTATCTGTGAATTTAATTTTATCTTCTATTACTTTGCAATTAGTTAATTCTTTATCTGACTGGGTTATATCTACTACTCTTATTCCTTCTCCCTCTATAATCTGACCGAGAAATTTTGCTGTAGTATCGCTTTTTGTATACACAATTTGAACATTGCGCTGTTCATCTCTATAGGTCTTTTTGTAAAAAGTTCCTTGAAAAACATCAAAAAATTTTTTTGAAGAAAAGACTGTTCTATCAGACCTTTTTTCAGTAGGTAAATGGGTAATAAGCTTAAATTGACCCTTTGTTTTTCCTAAAAAATTAAGATATAAATATAATCGATCAAAAAAAAGTGCATTACTTTTGCCAAAAAAGATCAAAAAAAATCTTGGCAGGAAAAAACCCTTTTGTTCCTTACCGAAATATATCTCTGTCTCTCCTATTGCTGCCTTTGGATAGAAATAAAAGTCGATGAAACTTGAGGTCAACATTGAATAGGTTTTCTTAAAAAGATCCTGCTTTTTCTCTAGGTTCGCTAGCTTTGGAAGCGCTCCCAAACGATAATATCCGTATCCGCCAGGAATAGTTGCCTCAAGGTCAGGATATAGCGTCGTGAAATAGTTTACATTATCGCTTAAGCCTAAAGAATAAATACCAATTTGCTCTTCACTAGAAACAACATTTATTCTTTCTTTTTTTTGAAAAAAAGCAGAATAATATAAATCCTTGCCAATAATATAAAAAACACAAAATCCAAATAGAATGAAAACAACTTTAAATAACCAGTTTTTATTTGTTTTTACTTTTGAATTTTGAGTTTTTATTTTTAAATTTTTTTTCATGCCATTCCATGTTCTATCTTAAGTCTTTTAATACTTCGCGCAATCTCTTCGCTATCGAAACCTCTCCGGTAAAGAATTCGACGGACAATAGAAAGTGAGGCTTCAAATTCAGGTTGTACAACAACTTCTACTCCCAGATCCTTCATTCTCCTCTGTTGCGCCTCCTGATGCACTCGGGTGAAGATAATCAGTTTTGGGTTGAGCTTTTTTGCATTAAAAACGACCGCCTCCTGAGAAAAACTCTCCGGAACAGCCGAAATCAAAGTGCTCGCTTGATCACACTGAGCATAATCTAAAACATCTATATCGGTTGGGTCACCATAGATTATATTTATGCCCTCTTTTCTTACCTGTTCGACTGTATGGAAATTATAATCTATTGCGATAAAAGGAATGTTAGCTAGCATCAAAGCTCTACCTATGTAACTACCTATTCTTCCAAATCCACAAATTACCACATGGTTTTTGAGAGGTAAAATATCGATATCTGGTGATTCTCGATCAAACTTATGTTTTATATACTTTTCTAAAAAAGGTAAGTACTTCGAAGTTACTGACCTAATCATCCTGAAATAAATCTCTTTTTTAGCGATTAAATATGGTGTAAGAAGAAGTGTCAGGACAACAACGGTTAGGCCAAAGTTGTAGGTGTCAAGACTTATAGCTCCATGACTGCGGCCTTGAAAAATAAGTATGAAGGCGTCTTCTCCGATTTGAAAGAGAAACATCGCCAATGAAAAGGCTGTGTGTGAGTGGAAACGAAAAAAAAGATAGATTCCGGCAACTACAATAATTTTGATTAAAATTATAAATAAAGTAAAAAGAGCAATTGGAAGAGCATGCGAAATTACAAATCCTGGTTCGATTGTTAGCCCCAAAAAAACAAAAAAAACTGTTGTCAAAAGATCCCGCAGTGGTCTAATCTGAGAAAAAATATGATAGTGTTCGAGCGTTTGTCCAACTAGAATACCAGCGACAAAAGCCGCCAAAAGACTCGATAGTCCTAGAAAGGAAAAAAAACTCAACGCACCGATAATAAAAACAACAATGAATAAATTCAAAATTTCACGCGAAACTTTGGCAATTCGATTAAAAATCATGGGTATCAGCTTTTGTCCTAGATAATAGGTAGCAGCAAGTATAAAGGCGGCCTTTAAACCATTTATAACTACATTTTGAACCACAGTAATAGCTGAATCACTTTCTCCAAAAGAGGAGAAAATAATTAAAAGTGGAATAAAAGCAATATCTTGGAAAATCAGAACCCCTATAGCAATTCCACCTACAAGTGAGTTCTCTTCACCTTTCTCTTGAATGATTTTTGCTACAACTGCTGTTGAAGATAAAGCGAAGGCAAAACCAAAAAAAAGAGATTCGAGAAAGGAAAAGTTGAAAAAAATAGATAAAGTAAGAATTAGAGCAGCGCTTATTAATAGCTGAAGCATCCCTCCTAAAAAAACAAACTTACCGAATCGTTTGATTGTTTGAAAGTTAGTCTCAAGTCCAATAGTGAATATAAGTAACACCAATCCTAAAATTGAAAAGTTATTAATAAAGTCTCTGGGAAGTCTGCCTGCAAAAACAACTTGCAAAAAAATTCCGCTGATTATATAGCCGATGATCGGAGATATTCTATATCTTGCGCTTAAATAACCCCCAATAAGTGGAAATAATAAAAAGATAAAAGCATCCAAAAGAAGGTTGAAGGGAATATCAGTCATAGAATGAGTATACAGCAAGAAGTTGGAGGTTGGAAGTTTGAAGTTAGAAGATTTTCATCTAACTTTTTTACTTTCGCAGTTTCTGTTCGCACTCAACATCAAAACGCGCCTCAGGCAGTATTTTTAAGCGAGGAAGAGGTATCGGATTACCACAGCGCTCACAGATTCCGTATTTTCCTTTTGCCATCTTACTTAAAGCAAGATTAATATCCGTCAATTTTTTTTGTAGATCCTTTACTTCTGCCTCTATCGTATCATGTCCGACTTGTTCCCGTACATCGGTATCAACGGCAGCATTATCTGAAGCGTGGTCCGGATCAGCAAATGGGTCACTTTTTTTTAGCTCCTCTATATGCTTTTGCAGTTTCTTTACCTCTTTGTGCAATACCTCCGCCAATTTTTTTTGTAATTTTTTGGTAACTTGATTTGCCATAAAATAAAACAGAATTTCTAAAATAATATAAAAAGTAAATTGTTAAAGTCAAGAGTATAACTCCTGAAATCATAAAATTAAAACTAATACCCGGTATTTTCGTTTTTAACGGGATTAAGTATAAACGGTTTACCTTCAATTTGTCAAATAATAAATACGTAAGTGAAAAATACCAACAAAAAAAGTAAAAAACAAATCCTTTACTATATTTTTCTCTTCTTACGGCAAAAAGAAGTCTATAAGAAAAGTATGCACCTAATGCAAAAAAGATCAACTCATATAGTCCAGTAAGATGCCGAAGACCATCATAGCCAACATATTTAATAGCCAGGAAAAAGTTTGTTTTAGTACCTACACCCGAAGCAGAAAAAAAACTCCCTAGTTTACCAAATGCAAGAGCTATGAAAAGCGGGGTTATCATATAGTCTATGACTTCTTTAAAATTAATCTTTTTGAGCTTGGTGTACAGGTAAAACGTAACAAAAGCGCCAAACAGTGCTCCATATATCGATAAACCAGGGAAACCATTTATGAGGATAAATTTAAAAATACTCAAACCAAATTTATCAAAGTTTAGAGTGACATAGAGAAGCCTGCTAAAAAAAAGACCGCCAGCAAGAGCAATAAAAAGTCCATCAAATATTTCGTCTTCCTTGTAAGATGTCAAGCGAATATTTCTCCATAAGACAAAGCTACTCCAAAAGAAAGCAAGAACTAAAAAAATACCGAATGTGTAGATTTTTACAAATTTTAGATCTAATAATACCGGAAGCATAATTAATGATGCCCGCTAATATCAAGCAGATTAACGTGGATTTACAAAATCAATGGCAATCCGCAATTAATCGGTGGCACTCTCTTAAAATAGTATAATCAATAAAATGATAAAAAACAAACTCCCTCTTGTGTTAATAATCCTTCTGGCTTTGTTTCTTCGCGTCTATGGAGTTAACTGGGATCAGGGATTTCATCTTCACCCGGACGAAAGAATGTTGATTATGGTTACTGACCGCCTTAAGTTTTTTAACCAACTCAATCCTGATTTTTTTAATTACGGATCCTTGCCTATTTATATATTAAGAGCTTCCGCACAGTTAATAGATACGATATTTAGAATGCAAATATCAAACTACGTTGGCATGCTATATCTTGGTAGATATCTGTCAATTATTTTCGACATTGGTACGATCATTTTAATCTATAAAATTTCTAGACTACTTTTTAACAACATAAAAATTCAAATCTACTCTACCCTTTTTTATTCCGTCGCTTTCTTCCCTATCCAAAACTCCCACTTCTTTGTAGTTGATGTTTTTCTGACATTCTTTACCACACTATTGCTTCTCCTGCTTCTCAAATACTTATTGTTGCCATCTTGGTCCGATCGACCCAAGATGGTAGTAGTTCATGGAATTGTCTTCGCAGCAATGCTATCAACCAAATTTACCGCTATTATATTTTTGCCAATTATTTCTTTGATTTTAATCTTCAAAAATAGAAATAGTTTGAGAAAATGTATTTTTGATCTATTATTCTTCTATCTTCTATCTTCTATCTTCTTTTTTATCTTCATGCCTTACGCATTTATCGAATATAAAAGATTTATTTCTGACATTTCTGAACAGATTAAAATGAATAATGATCCATACATCTTCCCCTACACTCTTCAATATGTAAGTACTATCCCCTATCTTTATTACTTGAGGAATATTTTTTTCTGGGGACTAGGACCGCTTATATCTACTTTAAGTCTGCTCGGTTTAATTTTTTTTGTGAGATATCAAATATTAAAAATTAAATATCAAAAACACACATCAAAAATCAAATATTTTATATTTAATATGAATTTTTTATATTTTATATTTTATATTTTATATTTTATTGTCATCGGTCGATCGGCAGTAAAATTTATGCGTTATATGCTGCCAATTTACCCGTTTCTGACAATAATGTCGGGATTTGGTTTTTATAAAATTTATTCTTTCTTCTGTCATCCTGAACTCGTTTCAGGATCTGAAACCAGATGCCGAAATAAATTCGGCATGACAATCTTAATTTTGATTCTTACTTGTACAACAATTTGGACTTCGATGTTTCTAAATATCTATTCTCAAAAACATACTCGTATTTCTGCTACCGAATGGATTCTACAAAATATCCCGGTGGGCTCCAGGATTGCAATAGAACACTGGGTCGATGGACTACCGCTTTTTGCCGGAGAAAATTATAAACACGTTGAACTCCCACTCTACGGCCAACCTGACGATGACAAAAAATGGCAAGCAATTAAGGAAAAAATAAATTCACCCGAATA
>MGAI01000054.1 GCA_001789695.1 Candidatus Roizmanbacteria bacterium RIFCSPLOWO2_01_FULL_37_16
GACCTCATTTTTATAACTCTCTTCTAAATTTTTATCTGTTTCCGAAACAAAAATATTCCCTTGTAAAAACTGCTTATATTTATCTAGCATTTTTTCGACAATGAACTCCTTTCTTTGATAAGCAGGAAAAACGATGAGAAAAAAGAAGACAATTAGAAGGGCGAAAATTCGTATTTTTGTTGAGTGTACTTGTCGAAATAGTGATCCGAGAAACAAAAAAATAGTTAGTAAAACAAAAACACTGATCGTAATAAGTTCGTGAGGCATGCTTCGTCCAACATAGTAGATCGAGGCAAAGAACATAAGATTGGCAGAGAATAAAAGAATAGACGATGGATGATAGAAGATAGAAGGTGGAGATTTGAAGATAGAAGATAGAAGATTGAATTTATCTATCCTCGACTTTCTAACTTCTTTATCTATCTTCCATTCTCTATAATCTACTGTCTGTATTGTCTGTTTGAAGAAATAGATTATCGAGGCGAAGTATACCAGTATAACAATCCAAAAATAAGAATACGATTCTATCGGCACCATCAGCATGCCTATAACAGCTAGTTTTTTAAGGCTGTAATACATTCCGAAAAAATTCACCAGTTTAAATCCCAGGAGTAGATGAACAGCTTCTATAGTGGCAAGAGAGAAAATCATGATTACTATTAAAAATATTATTGCGGAAAAAAACTTTTTAATCTCCACCTTCTTGGCTAAAAAAAGTAAAAGCAGTGTTAAGACATAACCAGAAAAAAGAGCAATGCCGGAATCAATATTCCACAAGCTTAAGACAGGAATAAAAATAAGCAAACGTCGCGAATCGATTTTTTTGAATTTATAAAATAAAAATAAAACTAAAAAAATAGGCAACCAACGCAGAGGACCTGCTTGAGGTCCATATGTTGCAGCCAGATAATTTATGGTTAAAAGAGAAAATACTCCTAAGAGAGACAATGTTATTGATTTACTTACCTTATGGATGAGATAAAAACATACGAGATATTCAATGATATAAAAAACCCAAATCAGAATCGGTAAATATACGAAATTGATATTAGTTAATTTGTAGAATAAGGCGAATAAGAGTATGGACAAAAATCCGTACTGTGATGGAATATCGGTAAATATCGTTTTACCTGAGGCTATCTCATAAACAGGACCGTAAAATAAAGAGGCGTCTGGATGAGAAATAGAAAATTTCGGATTGAAGGTAATTGCTGCAACCAATAAAGCTATAAATATATAAACAAAGAAAATAAAATTTTTATTAACAATAAAAAATCGTACTATTGCCAGCTGCAAAGTGACTAAGAGTAAAAAGGTCAAGTAGAAGAACAAAATAATATTATAGAATTCCTGAGCATAGTTTCTCTGGTAGGGGTGAATGTCTTTGGCAAGCGGGAAAGGCCCAAGTTTACTAACGAATAATAGTAAGAGTAAAAAAAGGAAGATTATTTTCGCGCTTATTGGTAGCCGAAATTCTTTAGACAATTTAGAATAAAGCCAGATGGTAACTATAAAAAAGATAGTCAAAAAAATATATAAAGAAATTTCGAAAGGTTCGGGATTGCCTAGTCCGCTTCGGAAAAATACCTCATTTAACCTAGGAGGAAAGCGAAAATAGAGATAATCGTTTAGTTTGGTATAAAGAATAATCCAAATATTACTGATAAAAAAGACTGGTAGAAAAAAATCAACGACCTTGGAGACACTTTTCATAGAGGGGTTTGATAATAGACTTAATGTGTTGATCATCTTCGGGAATTGGAATTACACCGCCTTTGAAGGCCGAGTTTTTAAAGTTTACTACTTTTTGCGCTATCTGTCTTTGGCAGAAGATAATATTTGCGGGTTTTTTAATAAAAAGAAAAAATAGAACTATTCCTAGAATCAAGATAAAAATCGTGTTTCGTAGATTTAAGGTATATTTTGACAGCTTAACCAGCAATATTCCTAAAGACAGGATAGTAAGGGCAATCAAAATGGCATCTCCCCAACTTGAGTCTTTAGTATATACCGGTTTAAATTGATAGTTTACTTTATCAGGGGTTTGATAGGTGTTTCCATAGTCGCGGATAATATTGTATTGACAGAGTTTTCTTGCTTTTTGATCGTTAAAGCTGTCTAGTTTATCCTCAAGAGTGTAAATAAAGTTTGGGCCAATGTCAAAAGAGGCTCCACTTTCAACACAGATTACTTTTGCTTTATCATTATCGACAAAGGAATAGGGTCTAAAGATAATTAATGATCCCAAGGCGAGTGAGACGACTAAAATGTTAGCTGTAAAAAAAGCTACTTTTTTTGGGCTATACATAGTTGTTTGGTACATTCAACAGGCTGATATTTAATTCTACACTGCTTTTCTACGGCTAGGAGGATAAGTGATCCGGGATAAAATCCGCTTTGATTGATGCCGACGTATTGTTGACATTTGGCAAAAACGCTGCAGTCAACAGCTACTTTTTCCGGACATTCTTTCGCAAAATTATCTATTGCCTGAGCAAGATCGTCTTTTGTGTCGATGCCAACTTGCGGATTAGCATCCAGCAGGTTTTTCTTTTTAGTCAGATATAGGAGATAGGTATCGTCGTTGTGGATTATGGCAACTCCACTTTCTTTTAAATATTTATTAATTAGAGAGAGTTCCTTAGAGTAACGCTTGGTAAGAATTTCATCCATCTCTGTTTTGAATATTTGACCCTGAGTAAGTCTTTTTAACTTGACAATAATCATTTCTGATAGGGAAATTTTTCGCATTAAGACAGGGTAAATAATAAATAAAGAAAAAATAAAAATGAATAATATTATTTTTTTAAGCGGATTTAGGTAATTGATAGTATTTCCCAAGAGCAAAAAAAGCGTCAGTATTGGAAGAGATGAAATGTTGAAAAGATTGTGGGGATGGGCCCGGCCTAGGTAGTAGATTGAGGTAAAGAACATAAGATTAGCAGAAAAAAGTAGGATTGTTGAATCAAAGTGGATCCTGCCAGTCGTTTCCTTCCCACCAGTGCTCGAACCAGCAGAGGGCTGGAAAAATTCTGCGCGCTGGTGGGAGCCCTTCCACGACTGCCACCCACTTTGATCTCTTCCACTCGCATCACCTACCTGAATTGTTTTTTTATTCTTATAAGAGGTTTTAAAAAAATAAATTAACGAGGCGAAGTAAATTAACATTACTAGCCAGAAATAAGTCTGGTTTGGGATGGGGAGTTGGGCAATGCCTAAGGAAGTATATTTTTGTAGAGTATGAAAGATATTTCCAAGCTTGATTAACTTATATCCAAAGAGGAGATGCAGGATATTTATTACCGTAATAATAATTATTAAATTTAAACAAAGCAGTAAAATAGTTTTTATTGCACGTTTGATGTCGATATTGCCTACCAAGCAAAAGATAAAAATAGTAAGAAGATAACCTAAGACAAGCGATATACCAGCGTCAATAAACCATAAACTTAAAAAAGCTACAGCAGTTAGCAAAATTTTATTATCTATTTTTTTCAATTTATAGAGAAGAAAAATCGTAAGTAGCGAAGGCAACCAACGCATGGGGCCAATTTGGGGATAAGAAACCGGCAGTTCAGATAAAGAAAAGTAATTTAAGTTAATGATTGAAAATAAACCGATAAGCGCTAAACCAATGGATTTACTGATTCGTAAAATGAGATAGAAAGTCAAAAAATATTGAATGATATATAACAACCAGATTATAGCCGGAAGGTAAAAAAGCTTTAAGGACAGCAGTTTATAAAGAAAGGCCATGCTAAGTATTGATAAAAAGCCATGCTGTATAGGGATATCAGTATAGATTGTTTTTCCATTGGCTATTTCCAGTATCGGGCCGAAAAAAAACGAATAATCGTGGCCGGAGATGGGGAAACGCGCTTCGAAGGTAAAGAAAGCGATCACTAGAGCGATAAGTAAAAAGTAGAAAGTAGAAATTAGAAGGGAACGTTTGATAAATCTATAGATTATAGACAGTTCGAAGATGATAAAAGCGATCGATAAAAGATAGCTAAAGACAACCAAGTTGTAAATTGTTTTATCTGGACGAAGCGCGTAGGGGTAGTATTCGCGCGCCATTGGGTAAGAACCGAGCTTGGAGAAAAAAAGATAAAGTAAGATAATTAAAAAAAATAATTTTAATAATAGATTCCGGGTTTCACCGGGTTTGACTTGGTTTGGGTTGGAATGATTTTTGACAGTGTTAAAAACCCAAATAATAATTACAAAAGTTATGGTGAGTAATAAATATAAGGGGATTTTAAATGGATTGGGAAAAGAGATAGGCCGCAAGAGTTGGCTATTTGTAGTAGGCGGGTATAGGTAACTTAGAAAAGTCAAGATGTTGGTAAATAAGATTATCCAGACATTGGTGATGAAAAGTGTAACAATAGAAAAATCTGTAATACGATTAAAAGTATTCATTGATGGAATAAAATATTAAAGTTGTTTCCAGATTCCCCACCTGTTCCTTAGTCTACTACTTCAGTTATGCACAATTGACTAGTGCATTCTACAGGTTGGTATTTTTTTCTACATCCTTTTTCTAATTCCGAAAGAATATAGCCTGCGGTAAGCCAGCCTTTGGTTAGGGGCGTAAAAGGTGGACATTTCTTCACGATAGAACAGTCAACAGCAATGCGTTTCGGACAAGTTTTTACCGCATTTTTTATGGCAAAGTTCATCTCGACATCTGATTCTATCCCGGATTGGGGATTTTCATCAAGTAGGTTTGTTTTGCCGGTAAGATAAAAAAGATAAGTGTCGTCGCTTGATAAGATTAATAAGTTATTCCCTGTGAGGTACTTGGTAATAAGTATTTTCTCCTTAGAGAAGCGATTACTCAAGATTGAATCTAACTCGTTAGTGAATATCGCTCCTTTACTAATTCCGCTGTATTTTTGGATTAAAAGTTCGGTTAAAGTTACTTTTCTTTGGTAGGCAGGAAATGCAACGAATAAAATAAAACATGAAACATAAAACATGAAACGAATTTTTTGAGAGGTAAAATCAAACTCATTTTTTATCAATTGTCCCAAAAGGAGAAAAAGAGTAAGAAGTGGAAATATTGAGATGATGATTAGGCTTGCATTGTCGCTTCTGCCGACAAAGTAGAGGGAGGCAAAGAACATAAGGTTTGCTGAAAAAAGAA
>MGAI01000055.1:0-398 GCA_001789695.1 Candidatus Roizmanbacteria bacterium RIFCSPLOWO2_01_FULL_37_16
CAATTACCGATATGAGAGAGGATGCTCTTGGGCTTCTTGATTTGGTAAAAAAACAAAGAGTTACTTATATCTTTCATCGATCAAAACCCAAGGCCGTGATGCTTGACGTTGACGAATTTGTGAGAATCCAGGAACTTTTAGAAGACTATTATGATGAATTGGAAGCGCAGCAGCTTGAGAAAGAACCTCGAGGTAAAGGTATACCGATAAAAGACGTTATCGAAAAATATGTACAAAATTCTTCTTACAAAAAAAGCAGATAAAGATCTTGCCAAATTTACTCCAAAAGATATCATAAATATACTCAATAAAATCAATCAACTTTCCTACCCTTTTTCATCTCTCTTAAATATAAAAAAACTTTCTACACTTCCTATGGGATACCGCTTAAGAATAAA
>MGAI01000055.1:415-7660 GCA_001789695.1 Candidatus Roizmanbacteria bacterium RIFCSPLOWO2_01_FULL_37_16
CGCTTAAGAATAAATAAAATAAGGGTTATTTTTGAAGTTGATCACAACACTAAAACCATATGGATCAGAAAAATCGGCTATCGAAAAGATATCTATAGATTTTCTTAATATTAATAATAGAGGCTTAAAAAAAAACTTCAATAATATCTTTTATCTCCACTAAATTCTCAATGGTTTTCCAAGCAATTTTTTTATGAATTTCGTTGCTGCTTTTATATAAAACTCCATGCTTAGTTAGTTTAAAAGCCTCCAAATCATTATCAGAGTCACCAACGAAAATCGTCTGAACCGGTTTGACTCCTAACGACTCACAAATCTCTTTTACTTGTTTAACCTTTGCTTTTGGATCCTCTATATCATATTTAAATTTTATAAATTTTCCCTCCCTATCAAATAAAAACCGATAATTTGCCCGCCAAAAATCAACCTTCAACTCCTCGGCCACTTTTTTAACATAATAATCAGTACCGCTTGAGATGATTGCAGTCTTTATATCTTTTTGTTTTAAATAAGCAATAATTTCATAAGCTTCAGGATTGATATGAAACTTTTTCATCTGCTCTTGATAAAATGCCTTAGTAAGACTTTTGCCTCGATACATCTCCTCAACAAGCGAGTTCCAATAATCCATAGTTATCTTTCCTAAGTAGTAATCATTCCACAGTCTCTGACTGAACTCTACGGGAATATCAAGTGCCAATTCTAAGGTTCCCCAGGGATTACCAAAAATCAAAACACCGTCGCAGTCAAAAAAGACAACCTTGCTTTTCATAGTTGGAATTTTAACATTTATCAGCAAATTACGTGGTAAAATATCAATAGATGATGCCATTTCGTTATCAAAAGAAAAGTTTAATAGCTACGTTGGCATCATACAAGAAGATTATCAGTGTAGGCTATACCTAACGAAGCTGTTAAATTGATTATTGATGGATAACAGCATAGTGGTATGAAAATAAAAAATAGAAATCCGGCGCTACTACTGGAGGGGGAAAAAGTCGATCCTATTATTGAATTTTACTTTGAATTTAATCACCTGAAACAACTCTTCCGCCAGGGCTGGATTAAAAGGAAAATCCCAGAAGACAAAGCTGAAAGCGTTGCCGATCATTTGCTTGGAACAGCAATTCTTACTCTTATTTTATCTGATGCGCAACTTGAATCCCTGAATATATTAAAGCTACTAAAGATGGCGCTCATCCACGAATTGGGAGAAATCTACATTGGTGATGTCGCACCCAGCGATTTCATCCCTAAAAAATTAAAATATGACTGGGAATTTAAGGCTATCGTTGAATTATTTTCAAAAATTCCCAATGGCAAAGAATATATAAATTTATGGAAAGAATACGAAGAACTTAAAACTAAAGAAGCCCAATTTGTAAAACAGATAGATTTACTTGAAGCAGCACTTCAAGAGGTAATCTACAAAATTCAATATAAAGATAAATACCTTATCAATAAATCATTACCAGAAATTCTTCCTTGGACAGAAAAAAGATTGCAAGATAAAAGACTCTTACAGATACTTAACGAGGCAAAAAAGCTTCTTCCCAAATCTAGCCAAAAGTAAAAGCATATATTTTTGTTCCCTCTGTCTCAAACTCCAATCTAAGCAGGTGGTCTGACGTCTTTCCTCTTAAATCAATTAGATTGTAAAGTGTCTGGGGGTTGTCTTCATTTAAGATAACAAATCCATCTTTTACATCTTTTCCCCAATTAAATTCATCAACAATCTTTCCATCCAAATAAACCTTGATCTCATCATCCATAGTTTTGGGGGTAATAACCAGATGTACTTTATTGGCATAAAAGTTTAAATTTAAGGCTGATCCTTGAGCTGATGCAGAATATTCATCTTGGACATCCCAATCACCTTCTAAATTAAAGGTTCCCTGTATGCGCCGAGCCGCTCCAAGGTAAAGCTCCGGAGTCAGACGAGTTTTTGGCGTCTGATCTTCCAGCTTCACTATGCTTTCTTTTACTTGAGTTCCTGCTTCCTTAAGAAGTATCTGGATATTTTTTTCTGTTTGCTCGTATTCGCCTTCGCCAAAATGGGTGTAGCGGACATTGCCATCCTTGTCTATCAGATATTTTGCCGGCCAATAGTGATTGTCATAAGCTCTCCAAGTCTTGTAATCATTATCTTGTGGTACAGGATAGCGAATTCCGTACTGTTTTATCGCTGCAAGCACATTCTCTGTCTTTTTTTCAAACTCAAACTCTGGCGTGTGAACTCCAACAACTACCAACCCCTTGTTTTTATACTTTTCATACCAGCTAGTAACAAATGGCAGCGTTCGAATGCAGTTGATACAGGTATAGGTCCAAAAATCTATAAGCACCACTTTTCCTCGTAGCTCCCTCATTGTTAAGGACCTATCTATATTTAACCATCTGTAGATTCCAACAAACTCGGGCGCCTGCCCTAAGTTGGGAAGCGAAGAGGGCGGAGTCACCATGATGATGTTTTTATTCATCGGCGCATCCTTTGAAATATCTTTTTTACCCCTTAAAAAATCAAGTTGTTCTTTTACATCTTTGTTCCCCTCAAGTTTAAATAAAAAATTTGAATAAGAAGGGACAGCGTCAAGAAGCTTGACTTGGATTACTTTGTCATAATTGGTAAATATCGCAATGGCAGTTAGAATCATAATCACACCAAAAATTTTTTGGATCTGACCTAGGTAGGGAGAAATTACCCTGCTTTGGGAGAAGAATTTCGAACCCAATGTCGCAAAACCAAATAAAGGTATCCCAACTCCTGTCACATAGACTATCGTCACAAAGATAATTGAGAGATTGACCGATTGAGTTGCAGCTAAGGTTGCTATTGTTGCCAGTATCGGGCCGGCACAGGGAGACCAGACCACTCCAAGTGCCAGACCCGTAACCAATCCTCCCCTAAATCCCTGCCTGCGGATAGACATGGTTTGATCTTGACCTTTGGCCAATCCAGAAAATTTTCCGCTTATTCTACTAATCCATCCCTCGACAATCTGCGCCAGTAGCGGATTAACCAGAGTCAAGCCTAAAAATCCAATCAGCAAAACCGCAAAAAACCTCAAAATGTCCGGATCAAAGGGAATAATTTTGACAAGATAAGAAATTGAAAGCGTAAAAAAGGCAAAACTGATAACAACGCCTAGTGTTATCCCAAGCGGCTTAGCTCTTCCACCGGTTGCCGTGGCAGAAAGTATGATCGGCAAAAGTGGCCAAATGCATGGCGCTAAAATTGTAACCAGGCCCGAGATAAAAGCGAATAAAAGCAGAATTGACATTTAATTGTTGTGATTTATATCACATATTATATAAAAATTAGCAAATAGAAAAAGTCTGGTATACAATAGACTTAAATAGCATGAGTCTAAAAATTGCCGTCATCGCTGGTTTTATAATTCTTATTATCATCTTTCTTCCTATCTTCTTACTCCTCTACACCCAATATTTAAGCGTAGCTGCGCCAGTCAAAGCCAACCTTGTCATTGATGTCAAAAAAACCATCGGGCCTGTCCCCGATAGATGGAAAGCCCTTGCCCAGGGCGGGGAAGAAATGGGTGTGCGAATGCTCAAAAATGTCATCCCACAGGTCGCGGCTTTATATCCACGCTATATCAGGATCGATCACATCTACGATTATTATAATGTGGTGAGGCGGGACAGCAGCGGCAATCTACAATTGAACTGGCAAAGGTTGGATGAAACCGTCTGCGACATTTTCCATAGTGGAGCCAAACCTTTTTTCTCCTTAGGCTATATGCCCCCTGCTTTATCTGAAGACGGATCACTCGTGTCAAAACCAAAAAATTGGGACGAGTGGGCTCTGGTGGTACAAAAGACAATCGAGAGATATAGTGGACAAGGTACAAGGTTGTGTGGCCAAATAACAGGCTTTTGGCTCACAGACATTTACTATGAAGTCTGGAATGAGCCTGATCTGGAAACATTTGGCCAGTGGAGTCTCTATGACAGCAACAAAGACTATAAAACCTTGTACTTTTACTCTTCTTTGGGCGCGCAGAATGCCGCAAATGTCAATCGGTTTCTTTTGGGTGGACCTGCGACAACCGCCCTTTATAGAAATTGGATTATTCAGCTTATCGATTTTGTACGGAAAAACAATCTGCGCCTTGATTTTATCTCCTGGCATTATTATTCGCAAAAAACTCAAGATTTTGACTCTCAAAGCCAGGATCTTAACTTCTGGCTCGCTTCACCTGAATACGAAACCTATCGCCAAATTCCTAAAGTCATAAGTGAATGGGCATATGATTCAGACCCCAATCCCATAGCAGATACTAATATTGGCGCTGCACATACCATTGCTTCGATTAGAAATTTCTTTAGAGAAAATGTTGAACTTGCCTTCCTCTTTGAGATTAAAGATGGCCCAATACCCCGCTGGGGCATATTAACTCATGATGGACAAGAAAAACCACGCTATCAAGCTCTAAAATTCCTCAACCAACTTCGGGGCAGTGAGGTCTTTGTCGAAGGCGAGGGAACATTTGTCAAAGCCCTAGCCAGTGTGTCAGATAATGTTGTAAATCTAATCATTGTTAACTATGATCCAAAAGACAGCAATACCGAATTGGTGCCCATCACTTTTTATAACCTCCAACCTGGCAGATATACGATGAATACCATCTATGTTGACGGAAGAAGCATCCCGGTTAAAGATCTATCAATTCCATCTGGAGGAATTCTTCAAAGAAGCATCATTATGCCTAAAAATATGGTGGTTGCAGTTGAATTAAAGCGGGAGTAAATTAAAATTCTCTTGAATTTAAACCGCTTTCACTTTATAATACTCTATATATACCATCTTTGGTAGACAGGTAAAAGTTCAGCAGTGGCTGAAGTTATACAGTAAACCAGCGGATTATTAGTAGCAAACGCTGGTTTTTTTAATTTTTATATGACACAGTTGAGCAAAGGTCAAATTGAAGATAGCATTGCCAAACAAGTCACTAAATTTTATGTTAAAGCGCTGGGTGTAGGACCGCGGGAAACTCGTGTTTACCTTGTCGAAGACATGATCATCATTAGACTCAAAGGAAAACTTCTGCCAATAGAACAAAAACTCCTTGAGTACGAACAGGGTGTTAAGCTAGTTAAAAATATCCGTGAAATTCTCCATGAAATAACCGTTCCGGGTTTAATGTCCATTATCAAAGCTGTCACCAAACAAAATGTAACTAGCTCCCACAGCGATATCAGTACTAAAACAGGAGAAATCGTGCAAGTTTATGTGCTTGATATTAACTACGAAGAAAGGTTAAAAGAAACAGATACTTACGGTAGATTGTAGAAACAATTCACTCTTCCTAAAGACGGAGTTGGTTAGACAATAAACCTCCATATATTTTCAATTTTTTACCTGAATTTTATGGAGGAGAAATTTTGGCAGTATTTTAGCTATGGTTATTTTATCATCCAAACTGTCTGTATTTTTATCATGCTGGAGTTTCTTCTTTATGGTTTTCCTCACTTTACCTGTTTTGCCCTTGTTTTTCTCCTTTTTTATGAGTTAAACAAAAAATTAATCTTTAAGCCTCGAGACAAAAAAAGTCTCCAGTTAAATTAGATAGCCGATTATTGTGGCTGCAATAACAAGAAGCATGCTGAAAGTGAATTTAAGAGAGAATTGTCTGCTGCCTTGGATATAGCTATAGATTGATTTAGCAGCAAGATTAACCGCATTAGCGATGATAAATGCCAGGATTGCCAGATCCAGGGCAACTTTTGTTCCGGCCAACTGCGCAGTGTTAACCATGACAGCGTCAAGACCAATCAAGGCACCCAAACCAGTAGCTGCCAAAAAGCCGCTCTTGCCAAACAACGCCAATCCAAGCCTGGACAAAATACTGATAGTCAAATACAGTCCGGCAAACTTCAGGGCGGCCGATAGATCAATGATGGCAACTTCTGGCTTTAGACCTTCCTTTTCTACAACTTTACCTTTTTGTCTTTTCCTCAAATAAAAGAAAACCAAAACTCCGCTAACAGCCAGCATCAGAATTAAAATTAAAGCTAGACTCGATATAAATTTACCATTCAGCAAACCGATAAGGAAAGCGATCTGTATGAAGCTAGATAAATTAGCCAAAATAGCTGCAGCCACCAGATAATCAGTCTGTTTAACTTTTTTGCTTTTTTGTGCGATTGATTGAGTTGTGGCGGTTGAAGAAACAAATCCTCCAATAGCGCTCGTCAAAAGCCAACTCTTTTTCTCTCCGATCAATTTAGCCAAAATATAACTTATCAAGTCTACTCCGGTTACTAAGACTAAAACCAACCAGATTTTAAAAGGATTGACTAGATCGATCTGCGAAATTTTAGCGACAGGTACCCCAACATTTTTAAGAAAAGTGGCTAATACGCCAAAGTCCGAAATCGAATAGTTTTGATTGGGAAGAAAGGGCATGATAACCAAGGCCAAAATAGCGTAGCTGACGAAAGCATCCAGCTCTGTCCGTCTGACATCTTCAACTACATCCTTGATCTTTGCTTTTTGGGAAAGAAATAAGATCACTATAATGGTAACAGCCAAAATTAACTGAATAGGAAATACTTGGGTGGCAATTAGCAAACCAATGACGAAACTGTAGATCGCTGCCAGCTCGGTAGTTAATCCGTGATCTTTGGTTTCGCGGCTATCAATGTAGTAGAAAATAAGCAACAAGGCCAAAAAAGCTGAACCGATTAAAAGAGCCAAAGTCGAAAATTTTAGATAAATAAATCCGACAATTACACCAAGTACTGTTGTTAAAGAAAAACTTCGCACTCCCAAAATCGCCGTAGGTACTTTATTTTTACCGAGGACTTTTTTTTCATTTACTTCCCGCTCAAGACCTATCACCGATCCTAAGACAAAACCAAGTAGAATCCTGCCTGCCATCCCTAGAATATCCATACCTATATTATACAAGATGGCCTACTAAAATAAGCTAAAGCCTTAAGTCACTAACCTTTTTACTCAACGATAACTTAACAAAATTTGCTTTGGTTTAAATCTTAGGGGAAGTATTTAAAATCATTGAATTTAATAAATATAAATGCTAAAGTATGATAATTAACAATTATCTATTATTTATGGACGCAACACTAGGTTCGTCTGAACAGCCTAAACCTAATGAAATACGATTAACCGACGGGGACTGGGTTCCTGCCACTGTCCCTGTCAGGTTGGTTACAGATATTGATACACTTTATAAAATGCCACCGTCTGCTTTAAAAGATGGC
>MGAI01000056.1 GCA_001789695.1 Candidatus Roizmanbacteria bacterium RIFCSPLOWO2_01_FULL_37_16
CATGATCCTTGTCTTTGTCGAAAACAGCTATTTCACTCCCGATGTATATTTTTCCTCAACAGGCGATCTTCAAATTTCAAAAGAAAGCTCTAAAGAGAATCTAGAACAACCAGTGAGTTTTGTCTATGATAGTTTAATCGATGAGCTGGGAAATCCGTCCCTCTTTGACAATCTTACCTATCTAATTAAAAACCAGTCGTCCAGCTTCCAACTTTTCACATCAACCGCTCAAGTCATAGATAACCTGGGAGCCTTTGCCGACCTTGCAGCCGGGAAAATTAAGACCGGTTACCTCGAGACAGAATACCAAGTTGTGAAAAATACTTTGCTTGCAAAAAATATTTTTACTGAAAGCTACTCTTCTCTCCTAACTACTACCTACCAACTATTAGCTACTAATATTTCCGTCCGTGAAAAAATTACTTCTCCAGTCATTGAAACTGGAGATCTGGTTGCAACCGGAACGGCTAAGTTAGCTAAAGTTGAAACAAATGTAGTAAAACCCAAAGATGGAGATTTAATCCTAGACTTGAGTAGCAGCAACCAAGCTAGCACCTCCGAGGTGAAAAATGATGATAAAGGTCCAATGGCAAAACTCATCATCCGCGGCCTCGAAGGCAAAAGTGTAGCTATAATTGACCCCGCCGGCAATGCTTCCTTCTCCGGACAACTTGCTGGTAATTCTCTTCTTATCAATTCTGACGCAACAATATCTGGCCAACTTACCGCCGAAAATATCCGCGGTAATGAGCTCGATATCAGTGGCAATCTATCTGCTTCCCAAGCGTCTCTTTCAGGCAAACTTATAGCTAAAGAAGTCGAGGCGGAAAATATTAATACACTAGAACAAAATATTGCTTCATTGTCTCATGGTTTCACTGATTTAAATGATAATAACAATGGAACAATGGAACAATTGAGCAATGATGTCAATGAAATCCAAAAGCTACTTGCTGAGATTAAAAACCAACCCCTTTCCGATCCTCAGTATTACCAAAACCTAGATAATAATCAACCGATAACTGACTACCGACAACCGATTACTGATTTAACAGTAACCGGCTCCTCCAACCTTTACAACCTTTCAGTTACAGGTTCTGGTACCATAGGCGACCTACTGATCGAAAATAACTCCATTCTCTCCTTAGCCTGGGATCTCAAGCTTTCTGCTCTTTCCACGATCAAACTATTTGAAGATGCTGTCGTTATTTCAAAAGACGGGACCATAACCACCAAGGGAACGCTGATTGCTCAAGCGGGTATAAAGACAAACAAAATCGAACCACTAAACGAAGCTGAACTTGTAACAATCAACCGTCTAGCAGTTAATAATCTAACAATCACAGATAAATATCTACAATCCACTCCCGCCTCGGGAGTCATCGCTGCATCAGATAATTTTAATCAAAACGGTATCTCAACTCCGGCTATTGAAACAAAGTCCACTTCGGCTGGAAACGGGAGTCTCCCGGAAAACAGCCAAGAAGTAATCATCTATAATGACAATGTAATAGCTGATTCTCTGATTTATCTCACTCCAACCTCACCGACTCCCTCATCTACCATCCTAACTGTTGTGAAAAAAGAAAGTTGCAATTCAATTATTAACACCTCCGAGGTGAATGATGACAACAAGAACACCTCGGAGGTGAATGACCTATCATGCAGACCCCACTTCAAAGTCGCAGTTGATAAACCAGAATCTTTCCCTATACTGTTTAACTGGCTAATCATCAACTAAAATTCAAATTACCAAAACCATTTGACATTTGTATTTTGATATTGGGGTTTGATTAGGAATTAGGAATTAGAAATTAGAAATTGGGAAATATGTTTAATAAAATTAAATCAATACTATTAACATTTATCATTTTCCTCTTCCCTCTCTTCTTCCTTCCCATAACCCAAGATTACTTTTCTACCAACAAGCTCTATCTTCTTTCTTCTGGTGCCATCCTTCTTCTTCTTATCTCCACAATCGAAATTCTTTTGACAAAAAAAATAGTTTTTCACAAACAAGTCAAGGATATTTTTCCATTTATCTTTGCTGTAGCTGTCTTTTCTTCGATTATTATCACCTCGCCGAATCGGGTTCAAGCTATTCTCAATCCAAATTTTGGTCTTTGGCAAATTCTTACGCTCTCTTTTATCTCAATCTATTTTCGAGAACGTGGTCAAAAAGTCATTACAGCGCTTTCTTTGTCGTCTCTTTTACTTTCAGCCATAGCAATATTTTTCTTCTTCAGACAGTCCAATTTTTTTTCTCCCCTTGGGAGACGGACTGATTTAGCGGTCTTCCTAGGTTTTACACTCATTTTTCAACTGATGCAAATCCTTACCAATATGGATAGCTCAGCAACAATAGCTAAATTATTAAGCAAAATAACCTTCGCTTTAACTTTGGCAGGCTTTATTATTTCAGTGAACTTTTTACTACCAAAACCTTTTCCAGACCTTCCTCCTTTAAGCTACTCTTGGAAAGCAACTAAAGAAATATTTAAAACCCCGCAAAGCGCTATTTTTGGCATCGGAGTTGATAACTACGCTTCAATCTTTACAAAAATAAAAGATGCAGTCTACAACCAATCCAACTTTTGGCAAATCAGCTCATTTAATCTTAACCGTTCAACCATTTTACACATTTTGACGGAGTCGGGATTATTTGGGCTAATTTCATTTTTTTTGCTGTTTCTTTTTTTTGCCACAGAACTGGTGAAAAAGAACAAATTAATGATCATCCTGATTGTTTACCTCACCTTCGTATTTTTTATATTTCCACCGTCGCTTACACTTTTTTTTATTTTCTATTTGATTTTGTTAGGTGGCGCAAGTGGAAGGGATCCCACAAGCGCGCAAGACAGTGATAGTAGAGAATATAGAAATAATGAAGCGGAACAATATTCTGAGAGATACTACATAAGAAGCAAAAGCAAATCAGAGCACTTGTGGGAAGGAAACTTGCGAGGGAATCTAACCAAATCAGATTACAAAATTGATCTAAAGCGCTCACCTATTCTTTTTCTTATCCCGCTTTGTATATTTATACTTTTAGTAATTACCTCCTATTTCTTAGGCAGAACTTATCTTGCCGAATACTACTTTAAAAAATCTCTCGATGCACTAGCTAAAAAGCAAAATATCAAAACTGTCTACGACAACCAGAGGCTGGCTGTTTTATCCAACCCTTATATCGAGCGCTTCCGAGTAACCTTCTCGCAAACCAATCTTCTCATCGCTAATAATATTGCTTCTCGTCGTAACACCTCCAAGGTGAATGAGCTATCTAAACAAGATCGTCAAACGATCACTCAAGCTATGCAAGCTGCGATCGAAGAAGCCAAAGCTGCAATTAAACTTAATGACCAAAAAGCTACTAATTGGGAAAACCTTGCTCTGGTCTACCGTAATCTCATTGGTACTGCCCAAGGCGCTGACGCCTGGACAATCTCGTCTTATCAGAGGGCAATTCTTTTGGATCCACAAAACCCAACCTATAGACTTAATCTGGGAGGAGTCTACTTCGCGCAGGGAAAATTCGCTGAGGCAAAGAGATTTTTTGAGCAGGCCGTTATCCTTAAACCAGACTGGCCAAACGCCCACTACAATCTAGCCTGGACTCTCTATCAAAAAAACGATATTAAAAGGGCAGTTCTGGAAATGGAAACTGTTATAAAACTACTTAACTCCAAAAAGGATGCTGCCGATCTAGAAAAAGCTCAAAAAGAGCTGGAAGAATTTAAAACGAAGCTTTAATCGGTCCAGATTGTGAAGCTCCCTGAGCTTACGCTCAGGGCATCTTCACATGCTTCGGAAGGAGCGGAACCCTTCCGAAGCGTACCCCACTTCGCTCCTATCGGAGCTTCGTTAGGGGTACCCTCCTATTCATCTCTCGATCTGACGATCGGAGCTTTTCGCGAAGGAGGGTAAAATTTTGAATATTATAGGCTACTGTGATATAATGGCTCTCTATGGCGGAAAAACCTACGTTTAGAGAAAGAATAAGATCTTTAACTGCCCCCCCTACGCTAGAAGGAAGACTTTGGAATAGTCTAGGAGACGGACTAATAGCGGTAGCAGCATATCAGTTTGGCAAATATTTAAATAATCTTGCTGGTGATAAATTAAATCACGCCGGGCCTTTGCTTAACCAGGCTACTGATATGCTCTATTCCAATCAACACCTTTCATCTGAACAACTTGTTCAGGTAACCGCTCTTCATAATCAAGTACAAATTATCTTTAATCAAGTCAAAGTTTTAGATTTTGCTTCAGAAGTTACTTTAGGAGTATTTATCTTAGCGTCTGCTGTGCTATTTTATAATGCTGTCCGCGTAGGAATCCAACTTGCAAAAGATAACGAGTTTAAGATCTAATCAGGCTTTTTTTTACTAGAATTCGAATTAAAATATAACCTAGAGCAAAAATTTCTAGCCAAACTAATATAACTTTCAAAAATCCAGGTTTATATACAGCCTCAATCTCATATCTCCCTGGCTTTTCAATTGCGACTCCAAGGTAAAAAGGGAAAACTGGAAATGTCTTAACCTTTTCCTTATTCAATCTCACCTCCCAGTTCGGATGAAAACTCTGCTTTAAAACCAAAATGCAATTTTGACAACCTTCATTTACTCTTAAGCTTGCCTTATAACCATTCGTAACCGTCTCCTGGTCTTCTACAACAGTTGTGTGTTTTAACAATGATCGTGACGAGATGGTTGCATCAAAGGGATTTGCCCGCCAGATATTTCTTTCTATCCCATCGTTGAGATTGATGAAGTTATTTTTGTCCGTCATCTTTAGATACCATCTTTTCCCATCTGGCAAATTTTGGCTTAGATCAATCTTAGGATAGTCACTGGTTTTGAATAATTCGCTCTCAAACCAAAGTCTAGTTATATTTAGGAGGTTTGTTTTTTTTGATTTAACTGCTATACTGCTTTGACCAAAATCAAACCAGCCGGAAGCATTTATCTTATAAAGATTGTATTTCCCCTCTTTAGCTATTAGTTTTGCGAAATCTGGAGCTTTTATATCTTGAGGAAGAATACTGTATCCAACCTTATAGAGATGATAAAATTCGAGCTTAATCTCGTCGAAAAACTGTTCTGGGTCAGAGTTCGGCGACCAGCTCTCTGGTAAAAAACCGATAACAGGAAGTCCGTCTTGGGATAAAACCATATAGACAGGCACTTCACCAACGGTAAACTGTCTACCCCAATTGCCAGGTTTTCCTACGTAGATTCTAGCTTTAGGTAGATTAGCTAACTTTGCTTTTATTTTCTCATAAGAAGCCAGGTCTTGAAGGTAAGCTTTATTTGATCTTTCTATCCAGACTGCATTATCTTTGGCGTAACTAATAAGCGGTTGTTCTAGATAATAAACTAACAAAAGACCAAAAATACCGACTGTGATATATGTCCAATTTGAAATTTTTAATTTTAAATTTTCATTCAATTTGAAATTTTTAATTTTAAAAAGTTTAAAGATTATCTTATTGAAAATTGATTGAAAATTGAGAATTGTAAATTGAAAATTTTTTAATAACCGATACGTAAACCACGCTCCTAAAATTATTCCGGTAAATTGCATCATGACGACTATTCGATGTTGATGATACTCGGAAAAGCCTGGTATTAAATCAATCAGGCTCCCCAGCGTGGTTCTACCAAGAAAAAGAACAGTGTAGAAAATAAATGCCATACTCAAAAATGAAAAAAATCTTTCCTCTTCCCCATTATTCTTATTGCTACGATTACTCCTATAGCCCATAAAGCCTAGAAATAATCCAAAAATAACAGACAACGTAATAAAAGGAAATCTACCAAAATCAAAAAAATCTCCCTTGAGGAACCAGATAATTACTTGACGAGCACCCCAACTGTCAAACTTCCAGATAGGGTCCCAAACAGAAAAGTTGCGATACTGACTTTGGAGAAAAAAAGGGATGATAAAATAGGAAAGA
>MGAI01000057.1:0-29069 GCA_001789695.1 Candidatus Roizmanbacteria bacterium RIFCSPLOWO2_01_FULL_37_16
AGCTGCGAATTTACCTGTTTTAGTAGGAATTCCTTTCTTTTCTAGCTGGCGTGCAAAAAGTATATAAAGTTTTTCTGCTTCTTTTGGCTCTTTGGCATCAATAAATGAAGGTCGCCTTCCGCCTTTCACATTTGAGCAAAGTGTAAATTGGGATACTAGCAAGATCTCGTCTTTAGTATCAAGAATTGATTTATTCATTTTCCCCTGTTCGTCTGACATGATTCGCAAATTACAAATTTTGTCAACCAATTTTTCCGCCTCTTTTTCAGTATCGTCTTTAAAAATGCCCAAAAGAATGACATAGCCATTATTAATTGCAGAATATTGCTGTTTGTTTATCGAAACTGAGGCTTTTGTGACTCGTTGGATTAGTGCAATCATAAATTTTTACACCTTTATACCCTCAGGAAGCCAAACGCGCACCCTGAGGGTATGTTTGCTAAAATTAGGGTGTCGGTGTAGGTGATGTCGTTGGGACAGGATAATCCGGTGTACAGTCTAGACAAAAAGAGGAAAATCTATCTTTGATTATATTCTTTTCTTTCATTTCGTGAGCAGGATCGTCAACCGTCGTCATTTTACCCGTATCTCTATTTACCGGAACGACTGTTTTTTCAATCTTAACTTCATCCGAGATATTTTCTGTGCCTTTGATGAAATATTCAAAGCGAGCCTTACAGCTTTCAGTACCGTCTGGGTTTTTACTCATTATATTACCGGTTTCCCAACAAACCTGTCTTCCCACGACGTCCTGCGGTCTTACAGGCCAAAGATCAGTTTGATTTTTCAATACAAAAGTCATAACTTTATTCCAGATAGGCGCGGCACCAGTAATACCAGAAGTAAGATAAGGATGCATTGGGGTATTATCATTATTACCAACCCAGACTGCCGCCAGGAAGTTAGGAGTGTATCCAATAGTCCAGTTATCTTTTTTATCGTTTGTAGTCCCGGTTTTAACTGACACAGCCTTATTGGTTATAACAAGAAAAGAGGAAGAACCGAAAGCGGCAGATCTAGCATTGTTATCTAAAAGGATGTGAGAGATAAGAAAGGCAGTTTCCGGACTGATGGCTCGGTTGCCTTGGATGGCAAAAAAATTTGGACTGGAAAGAGGTTTTTTTATCTCTTTGATAAAATTCGGGTCTTTATATTTATATAAAATCTCTCCCTTTTTATTTTTTACCTCGAGGATTGCATTTAATTTTTTGGGTATGCCCCGGTTGGCAAAGGCCGAAAAAGCCTGGGCAAATTCGGTCATTTTCACTTCACCGCCTCCTAAAGTAAGCGACAATCCATAATTTTTAGAATCTTTGAAGGTAGTGATTGCAAAAGCTGACGAAGAAGCCACAAAATTTTCAACCCCATTTACGGCTAACATCTTCACTGCTGGTATGTTATATGAGTTACCTAGCGCAAAACGAAGCTGGGTAATTCCGTGAAATAGACCATCATAATTTCTGGGGCAATATTTAGTCGGTTGCCCAGCTGCAAAAAAACAGGTTGGGATATCTAAAAAAACGCTGGCAGGAGTTACGATTTTTGTCTCCAGCCCGATTGCATAGTTTAGTGGTTTAATTGCTGATCCAGGCTGTCTTGAAGCAGTTGTAACATTAAAAGCTCCAGAGGGAGAGGCGAAATAATCCAAAGATCCAACCATGCTAAGAATTTCTCCGGTTGGGGGTCTGGTCACTAAGATCGCGCCATTTGAGACTTTGAGGTTTTTAAGTTTTTCCAATTCTTCTTTTAACACCTTTTCTGCTTCTTGTTGAAGATCAAGATCAAGAGTAGTTGTTACACGAAGGCCACCTTCTTCAACTTGTTTGATTCCATATAGATTTTCCAGTTGGGATTTAACATAAAAGGTGAAATGGGGAGCCTTAATTTTTTGCTTAATCGGTTTGGTTGAAAGTTTTTCCTGAGCAAGTTTGTCATAGGTTTCTTTATTTATATATTTTTCTTTATACATAGCTTTCAAGACTTCATTGCGGCGGATTTTGGAAAGATTGGGATTAAGATAGGGAGAATAACGGGAAGGAGCCTGTGGAAGGCCGGCTAAAAAAGCAGCTTCATTTAAAGTTAGTTTTTTTGCTTCTTTGCCAAAATAGGTTTGAGCTGCCTCCTCGACTCCATAGGCGGATCCTCCGTAGGGAACTTGATTCATATAAAGCTCAAGAATCTCGTCTTTACTAAACATACTTTCTGTCCAAAAGGCTAAAACAATCTCTCTTAACTTTCTTCGTATAGTTCGCTCAGGTGTGAGCAGAGCGCTTTTTACTAATTGCTGAGTAATGGTTGAACCTCCTTGGAGTCTTCGCTTCAAAAGAGTGTCTTTGGTAGCGCGAAGGATTCCACCCACAAAGGAGATCCCGCCATGTTTATAAAAATCTTTATCTTCTATAGCTATGGTGGACTGCATTACGTATTGAGGAAGATCTTTAATCTTGACTGGTGTCCTTTTCTGGTCTTTATAGATCTCATAAAGCAGTTTACCATTGCGGTCGAGGATGTGAGAAGACAGGGGAATTGTTTTATAATCTTTTAGGCTTAACGGAGAGGGAAGTTGATAAAAAATATAAAAATAGATGGCAGAAATTACAGTAAACAACGAGATAACAATTGAAGAAATGTAAATTTTTTTTCGGTGTCTTGAAAAGTCAAATCTAAACTTAATTTTTTTCTTACTTTCGCTAACCTTTTTTTTCATATGAATTTTCTTTATTAGATAGACTTATTTTCCCTACAGCCTGCTTACTGACTAAATCCATAAAAGTTCCACAGGAATTATATTATTTAAGTCTAGGAAAAAGCGGTTGAATTTTTTTAATTTTTCCTTGAGCCGCTTTGCTTATCTTTTCGGCTGTTTTGGGTAGAAATGGAGTAAGCATTAATCCTATCTTGGCGAGTGAATGTAGAGTTTCTCTGATAATTTCAGTTCTATGCGGAGTATTCTTCCAAGGAGCTTTTTCATCCAGGTGCTTATTTGTATTTTTGACCAGATTCCAGATGAAGATAAGAACCTCATTGAATCTAAATCCGTTCAACAATTCAGAGATATCTGTTAAGGCTTTACTGATTTCAGCACTTGATAATTTTTGGCCCGAAATGCTATATTTTTCAGCCAGATTTGTAGTCCTTGAGACAAGATTTCCAAGCTCATTGGCAAGATCGGCAGTATAAATTTCTCTCATGCGCGAGTGAGAAAAATCTCCATCAGCAGAGGGGGGGATTTCCTTAAGAAGATAATATCTCACCGCATCTGTACCGTACTGATTGACCAAGGCAACCGGATCGATCACGTTGCCTAAACTTTTGCTCATTTTTTGACCTTCAGAGGTTATGAATCCGTGAATGAAGATTTGTTGAGAATTTGGCAAACCTGCAGACATAAGCATTGCCTGCCAGATAGCAGACTGTTGCCTTAAATTATCTTTACCAGCCACCTGAACTCCAGGCCACCATCTGTTGAATTCTCGCAGGTTTATTGGCCAGCCCAGGGTTGAAATATAGAAGATGAGCGCGTCAAACCATACGTACATGACATGATCTGCGTCGTTTGGAACATCAACGCCCCAAGGCATTTTCGCTTTTAAACGAGAAATACTGAAGTCCTGCAATCCCTTTTTTACAAAACTTTCAATTTCGCTCAATCGGTGTTTAGGGAAGACAAAATCTTTATTGTTTTTATAAAGTGCCAAAAGTTTCTCTTGATATTTGGAGAATCTAAAAAAATAATTTTCTTCGTTATAAGATTCAATCTTTAAATTAGGATGCACGGGGCAGCGGTTACCTTCTAATTCAGAGTCTGTTTTTTCCAGTTCGCAACCGACACAGTATTTAATACGATATTTTTTTTTGTAAATATCGCCATTTTTATAACATCTTCGCCAAAATTCTTGGGCAGCTTCAAGATGGTTGGAGTCTGTTGTTCTTATGAAATGAGTGCTACTTAGATGTAAAATTTTTTTAAGACCGTCAAATTTTTTCGCATTTTCATCGCAGTACTCTTGGGGATCTTTTTTTTCTTCAAGTGCTTTTCTATAGATTTTTAGACCGTGTTCGTCTGTGCCAAAACCAAAAGCAACCTCAAACCCCAAGAGCCTTTTAAAACGGGCAATGACATCGGCCTGTACAATTTCTAAGGCGAAGCCGATATGAGGATCAGCGTTGACATAGGGAGCTGTGGTTGTGATATAGAATTTTTTTACCGCCATGACTGATATTTTACCAAAGAAAGAGCAAGTTTAAGTTGCTTCTTGAAGGTATTTAAAATCTTAAGGAATTGACGATTTGTCTTATTAATTCGGCATCTTGGGGCCTAACAGTCTTGTAAGTAATAAAAAAAAGAAATTTTATTTTTCCCGTTGTATACCCGTCAACGTCAAGCACAAAATTTGGACCAAGAGTGCTATTAGATTGGTTTTCCGAACGGCGGTCAACGTCAACTTTGTTTAGAAAAAATTCATAACCGCGTATTCCATACGGGTTTGTGTAAGGTAATTCTTTTACAATACTGTCACAGTATTGGCTATGCCAAGGACTATCGGCGGAGCAGGACATTTTAGCCAATTCAAATGCATATTCTTTGAAAGGTAAGCTTTTCCCCTCCTCGATATAGATATCCTTTTCAAGAGTTAGTATTTCAAGCAAATTAGAGGAACCTTTTTCTATAAACACGCCACCTACTCCATCAATTAAAGTGAGTTCTTTTGGATAATCTATTTTATAGTTGTAGCTTTTATTGGTAAATGTTTTCCATTCGTTAGTATCAGTTGATTGATGGTCATTTTGTGAAATATTAATTGAAGGTGTGGGAAGAATGGTTGGTTGAATTAGAATTTGAGGATTGGATTGGGAGCGGAAGATAAGACTTAATTCAAGCAGAAAAAGAATAGCAGTAAGAAGAATCATTAGGAAAATTAATTTATCTCTAGATGTAAAAAAAGAGTTTTGGGGAGTCGGGAGATTTATTTTAGCCATTTAAAATATGATCTCAAAGGAAAAATTAAAAATCAAGTATAATCAGGTGTAATTTTATTGATAATAATAGTTGTTGATTGATTTAGATATTGTCTTTACGGTTTTATTTTAAAAGAACTAATATCCCAAGAAAAAGACTGGCAAGAAGTATAAAGTTTAAAGGATCACGCAGGTTGGAAGCTAGAAGCAAAAGATTGGAGGCTAGAAAAAGCGAAATTAAGAGGGTGAATTTCACCTTTAAGAACTTTACCGTTATGAGATAGCTGATTAAAGATATTAGAAAGAGTAATAAAAATTTAATAAACCAATTCAAGGGAGGAATAAATATGACAATCAAGATTGTTAATAAGATGAGAAGGAGTATAAAGAATAGATAAAAATTCAACCTCCTTTTTAATTTTCTCATAGTAAACTTCTCTTGAAAGAAATGCCAGTCTTTATTATAATGCTAAATTATGGTGAAGACAGGAAACAAGGTTATACTTTCTGATGATAAACAAAAGATAATTGAAGAATTTGCGCAAAAGAAGGGAGACACAGGCTCACCGGAAGTTCAAGTGGCGCTTCTTACCCATAAAATTACTAAATTAACTCAACACCTAGAGGAAAATAAAAAAGACAATCACTCACGACGTGGACTTTTAAAAGTCATCGCCAAAAGAAGAAGAATTTTAACCTACTTGCAAAAGCTTGACGAAAAAAGGTATAAAAAATTAATAGCAAAGTTGGGACTAAAAAAATAGACAATGGAAGATGGAAGATAGAAAGTAGATTAAGAAAATAGAAGTTAGAAGGTAGAAAGATTTCAATCCTCTATCATCTATCTTCAAAATCAATCTTCTATTTTCTACCATCCACCGTCAAAAATAATTATGAACATCATAGAAGACTCCATAGAGATTAATGGACAAAAACTGACTCTCCAGGTTGGAAAGCTTGCTACCCAAGCCACCACCTCGGTTTACGCACAGCTAGGAGAAACTTGCGTTCTTGTTACTGTAACAACGGGAAATAAACGTGAAGAGATAGACTATGTGCCTTTGCAGGTCGAGTACGTTGAGAAATTATATGCCGGTGGAAGGATTAAGGGTTCACGTTGGGTAAAAAGAGAGGGAAGGCCGTCTGATGATGCAATTCTTAAAGCCAGACTCATTGATCGATCGATAAGACCTTTATTCCCCCAAAGCTATAGAAAAGATATCCAGATTATAATAACGCTCCTTTCTGTTGACGGTGTAAACTCGCCTGAAATTCTTTCTGCGATAACCACCTCTGCTGCTTTGCATTTTTCTCCCATCCCATGGAGGGGTCCAATTAGCACCGTAAGAGTAGGATATATTAAAAACAACGGCGAAGGGACACTGTTAATAAATCCTACTGTTGATGATGAAAAATATTCAGTCATGGATCTTATAATTTCTTCCTTAAAAGATAGAGTGGTAATGATTGAGACAAAAGCGGAAGAAATCTCAGAGAAGGTACTTATTGAAGCAGTAAAATTGGCCAAAGTTGAGAATAAGAAGATAATAGAATTCATTGAAAAAATGGCAAAAAAAATAGGCCAAGCAAAAGAAGTAGTTGAAGAAGCGTTTGTCGACGAAAAAATATTAAAGATATTAAAAAAGGATTACGATAAACATATCAATGAAATGATTCTTAAAAAAGCAGAGAAAGAGTTCGATGACGAAGAGGCGTTAGAGGTTGTGGTAAATGAAGTTTTAGAAAAATACAAAAATGAGTTTGAGAGAAAAACAATTATTAAAGCCATCGATTACCTAAGCAAACAAAAAGTCAGAGAAGAAATATTTAAATCTAAAAAGAGAATCGACGAAAGAAGCCCAGACCAAATCAGGGAACTGAGTTCTGAAGTTTCAGTACTTCCGCGCACTCATGGGTCGGCCATATTTCAAAGGGGGGAAACTCAAGTCTTGTCGATAGTCACTTTAGGAGCGCCGGGATTGGAGCAGTTAATTGAGAGTCCTGAGGGAGAAGAGGCAAAACACTATATTCATCATTATTATATGCCGCCTTATTCGGTAGGAGAGACAGGTAGAATTGGTTTTCCATCAAGAAGAGAAATTGGACACGGAGCTTTGGCGGAAAAAGCAATTGAGCCTGTTTTACCCTCTGAGAAGGAGTTTCCTTACACGATAAGAGTTGTTTCTGAAGTATTGTCCTCGAACGGTTCGACCTCAATGGCGGCTACCTGTGGTTCCAGCTTGGCTCTGATGGATGCTGGCGTACCTATCAAAGCACCGGTGGCTGGGATTGCTATGGGTTTGTTGGCTAAGTCGGATAAAGAGTATATTATCTTGACAGATATTATGGGTATAGAGGATTTTTCTGGCGATATGGACTTTAAGGTAGCTGGCACCACATTGGGGATTACTGGAATACAACTGGATGTAAAAATATATGGGTTAACCGAAAAGATGATAGAAGAGACATTGGAGAAGGCTAAAAATGCCCGCCTAAAAATTTTAGCATCGATGATAAAAACCATTGATAAGCCAAGAGGTGAAATATCAAAATTTGCGCCAAAAGTAGTTGTATTGACTCCTCCTCAAGATAAAATTGGCGAGATTATAGGGCCGGGTGGGAAAAATATAAGAAGTTTGATAGCTAAAACCCAGACCGAGATCAATGTTACCGATGATGGTAAGGTTCAGATAAGCGGTTTGGATAAGAATAAAGTTGAAGAAGCGGCGAAGCTAATAGAAAATATCACCCGCGAAGTTACGGTTGGAGAGGAGTTTGAAGGTGAAGTAAAAAGAATTCTCCCATTTGGGGCGTTTGTCGAGATTTTACCAGGTAAAGACGGGCTTGTACACGTTTCTAAAATGGGCAAAGGATTTATCCGAGATCCAGGACAGGTAGTTAAGATTGGTCAGAAGGTCAAAGTTAAAGTCTATCAGATTGATAATCAAGGACGCATAAATCTTCAGATGATTTAATCAAATATAAGTATTCTTCTAATAGCCTAAAATCTCAATAAATTGCCAGTTACCACTAAAGGATGATTGGTCGTAGTTGATAGCATGAGTTCGAATCCATATGGGGAGTCGCATCTTTTCACCGAGTTGAATTATGAACATAAGAACCCTCAGGGTTCGGTGAAATTGAGCCTCGAACCCTGAGGGTTCGGAGACGAGTAGAATCATGGTTGATTTTGATCTTCGTTAGCATTACAATCTTACTATGGCAAGAAGAAGAACCATAATTAGAATTCCGTTCTTGAAATTCAAGATTAGCAAAAATACTATCTTTAATATCTTAGGCTTTTTTGTTATTGGCATAGCTTTTTTATTTTTTATCGCCTATCTGAAAAATTTTTTAGGAGGATCTGACGGAAGATTTCTTTCTTACACCAATAAATTTTTAATGGAAAAGTTTGGAGGATTGGCTATTCTTTTAGCTTTTGTTTTATTTTTACTCTCCGGACACATGTTTAATACCAGAAAACTTAAATTTGTTAAGTTAAACATAACTGGAGGAGCAGTCCTTATATTCATATCGCTACTGGGAATTTTCCAGTCAGGTTCGCTGGGTGAGCTAATTTTTCACAACTTGAGCCTTGATTTTTCTTTATTTGGAGCCATCGTAATTCTTAGTACAATTTTTTTTATCGGTCTCATACTTCTTCTTGATACTTCAATCGATGTGTTTTTTCTATTTCTTTTTAACTTGGGAAAATCAAGCTTTAATTTTTTAAAAGCTTATGTCTTCCGTTCGATGACAGATAAAAATATAAAACAAATGGAAAAATCCCAACCATTGAAAGAAGAATTTATCAAGGAAGAAGTCACTCTTCCCAAGAGAATTCAGCCGGCTGTTTTTGAAACTAAAGAATTAACAATAAAACCGCTCTCTCCAATAGCAAAAACAACTTGGGTGTACCCACCCTTATCGCTTCTTGTGGATGTTGCTCAGAAAGAAGCCGACAGAGGAGACGTCAAACTTAATGCCGATAAAATCGAAAAAACGTTAGAGAGTTTTGGCATAAGAGCTCGTGTTTCTGAGATAAATTATGGACCGGCGGTTACCCAGTATGCTTTGGCGATTACCATGGGAACAAAACTTTCTCGAATAACCGCGCTTGGCAATGATCTAGCGCTCGCTTTGGCTGCGCCAACCGGTCAGGTTAGAATCGAGGCGCCGATTCCAGGCAGATCATTGGTCGGAATTGAGATTCCCAACAGAAAGCCTGAGATCGTAACTTTGAAAAAATTATTATCGTCACCGCTTTTTACTGACAATCTAGATCCGCTATTGGTACCACTTGGTTTAGACGTTTCTGGTCAACCACAAGCTACATCTATCAGCAAAATGCCGCATATTCTAATAGCCGGCGCAACCGGTTCGGGAAAATCAGTCCTTTTGAATGCCTGGATTAGCACATTCCAATTCCGAACCAAACCAGAAGATTTACGCATGATACTGGTTGATCCTAAAAGAGTTGAGCTGACTTTATACAATGGAATTCCGCACCTACTAACCGAGGTAATCGTCGAACCAGGAAAAATCATCTCGGCTCTCAAGTGGACTATCTCGGAGATGGAGAATCGCTATAAAGAATTTTCTAACGCAGGGGTCCGAAATTTAGAAGGATATAACAATCTTGAAGGCGTTGAGAAAAAACCGTATATTCTTTTTATCATTGATGAGTTGGCGTCTTTGATGTCTTTTGCTCCTAGCGATACGGAAGATCTGATAACTCGAATAGCTCAGATGGCAAGAGCAACAGGCATTCACCTTATTTTGGCCACACAAAGACCGTCTGTTGATGTAATAACTGGACTGATGAAGGCTAATATTCCTGCCAGAATAGCTTTTAATGTTTCTTCGATGATTGACTCAAGAGTAATTATCGATATGCCTGGTGCGGAAAAACTGTTAGGAAGAGGCGATATGTTGTTTCTACCACCAGATCAGGCTAAACCTAGAAGAATTCAGGGCCCGTTCATCACTGAGAAGGAAGTCAACCAATTGGTTAAATTTTTGAAAAATCAAGTTCCTGATGTTCAATATACTGAGGAGGTAGTACATCAAGAAGTATTCATAGGCGCTGGAAGAGGTGGAACCATGGTTGTAAATGGCGATGAAAAAGATCCGATTTTTAACCAAGTAGTTGGACTAATATCTGGTTTGGAGCACGCTTCTGCCTCACTGCTTCAGAGGAAATTTAGAATAGGCTATGCTCGAGCTGCACGGATTCTAGATCAGCTCGAAACGTCTGGATATGTTGGTCCGGCTGAAGGCTCTAAGCCTAGACAAGTGATTAGAAGACAGACTACCAATCTAGATGTATAACTGTAGGGGGATCCCTCGTCGTGAAGCTCCTCGGGATGACCTGCTGATTATTGAATTATGCAGGTCACTTGCCAAAAGATACCATTAAACCAAGAACCGCGAATAATATAGTTATAATCCAAAGCCGCATGACTATTTTTGGCTCTTCCCAGCCTTTATATTGCAGCCAGAGATGAAAAGGAGCAACTGGAAATATTTTTTTGGCTAGAAATTTTTTTCCTAAAAGTTGGATTAAGGAGCTTAATATTTCTATAACAAAAACCCCCCCTATAATAATAAGAGCAAAGACCTTGCCTAAGATAAGCCCGATCACAGCAAAGGTTGCACCAAACGATAAAGCTCCGGAGTCTCCCAAAAAGATTCTTGCAGGATAAATGTTAAAGTACAAAAATGCTATCAATCCTCCAAGCCAAGTTGCAATAAAAAGAGTGGTGGGTACGTCTAAAATTGAACTGGCAATAGCCCAAAAACTAGTAAGAGCAAAAAGTAGTATTCCGGAGGCAAGACCGTCGAGTCCGTCAGTGATGTTAACTGCATTGGCAAAAGCGACAATTACAAAAGTAGCAAATAATATATAAAACCAAGATAGATCAAATACTCCAATAAATGGGATATGGATAATTTCAATTTTTAATTCGGTAAATAGCCAATAAGAAATTATCAAGGCTAAAATTACTTCGATAATAAATTTATGTCTTAATCTTAAGCCAAAAAATTCGCCTTTTTGTAAAAAAAATATTTTATTAAGATCGTCATAAACTCCTAAAAGCCCAAAAGAAAGGAATGTAAAAAGAATTATTTTAATTTCTGTAATTATAGAAGGGTAACTAGTAATTATTTTTTTATTGAGCAGAAAAAAAAGCAAAAGAGATAAAAAAAACATAAATACTGTAGATAGGAGCAATAATATTCCTCCGCCTACTGGAGTTCCTTTTTTATGCTGATGAAATTTGTCAAAAATAGGTGTGGGTTTATTAAAAGCATCCTTTGTTTTTTGTTCTATTCGCTGAAATTTTTTTTTATAAAGAAAATTTATAAAAGGAACAATTATAAGAAAATTTATTAGAGAAGATATAAAAAGGATAAAAAGATAAAGTGACACAGTATCAAATTAAAAATTAAAAATAAAAAATTAAAAACCCTGAATGCAATTATTATCGGTTAGACAGGCTTAAACAAAGCCAACCAAAACTAAAATTTTAGGGATAAATATTATACAAGCTATTAGTAATGCGCTGAAGGCGAATATAAACATGGCCGCAGCAGAAACATCTTTAGCCAGCTTAATTTCCTCAGACCAGTCTTTATGAATTGCGTCTATCGCTTCCTCAATTGCAGTGTTTAATGTTTCTATAGCCAATCCTATACCGATAAGAGTTAGAATTATAAGAAATTCTTCAGAGGATATCTCAAGCAGGAATCCTCCAATAATTGCAAATAAAGATAGAATAAGATGAATTTTAAAATTTGATTGAGTTTTAATAACCCAATGGATGCCTGAAATTGCATTTTTAAAGGAGAATGTGTGTTTTTTTATCATATTAAATCGATCTCCACTGATTCCTGGGTGATTTTTACGGATAAATAATTTTTTTTAACTCAGTTGCCAGTTTTAGAGAATCGTGCCTTAGAATGCTTCGAGTCAAGTTATCCGAAGCTGATTTTTTAAATTGATGTGTGTCAATAAGATCAGCTTCAATGATTTTTCCCTTGAATCCGTTACTCACCAGGTCATTTTCAACAACCTTTTCGTTATGCTGTCTATACCATTGTAGGATCTCTGACGGAATTTTTCCAGAGTTTAGTAAGATCATATCGGGAGATCTGCCTAGATAAATTTCTAGGGCTTTGAGATGATGGGAAGCTTTATAATTATTGGTTTGACCAGATTTTGTCATAAGATTCATGATAAAGATGATTTTTGCTTTTGAGGAAACCATATTTTCCTTTATCATCTTGACCAGTAAAATTGGAATTATGCTGGTGTAGAGATCGCCAGGACCTATTATCAGCAGATCAGAATTTATAATTCGTTTGACTGCTTGTCTATTTGGATTAGCCGAGGGCTCAAGAAATGCCCTCTTAATTGGACTAGATTCGTGTATATTTTCTTCAATATCATTTTCACCTTTCACAGTTTTTCCACTTTTGTATTCTACACCAAGATTAGAATTGTCAAATGTAACCGGCATCACTTTACCTTTAGTCTTTAGGACAAATGAGGCAGTATTAATTACTTCGTCATAGTTGGAACAAACTTTTTCTAGAGCCGAGAGGAAAAGGTTGCCAAAATTATGACCAGCCAAATCACCTGTTTCAAATCGGTAGAGAAAAAGTTTGCGCCATAAAAGGGGAGCTTCCGAGAGGGCAACCAAACATTGTCTAAGATCACCGGGCGGCAGGACGCCAAGTTGGTCGCGCAGTACACCAGTTGAACCTCCCGAATCCATCATAGTGACAATAGCCCCCAAATCAATAGGATATTGTTTTAATCCAGATAGTACAACGAATGTGCCTGTTCCGCCACCGATGACTGTTACTTTTTTCATATTTACAAAATGGGTCCTGCCGGAAGTTTCCATCCCACCAGTGCTCATTTTAATAATAGATTATAATTTTGGTCGATTGAAAGGTCTTTGTTTTGATTATCTATAATTATGGATGGCAACCTTAGCGGTCATTGCGCGCTGTTGGGAGCCATTCCACTTCCGCCACCCATTTTGTTCTTTGTTCGACTTGTTTTAAAAAGAAATGTGTTATCTTTAACATCCTCATAAATAGTCTCACCTGGTCCAATAAGTGTATTACTGCCTATTTTTACTCCCGGAAGCAGAGTAGAGTTAACGCCAATTTTTGAGCCCGCTCCGACTATTGCTCCAAATTTTGCCAGATTTGTATTAACTTTTTTGCTTTTGATAAAAGATTTTACAGATCCGCCATCAAAACGAAAGTTGGCGGTTGTAGCTTCGGCTCCAAATAAAACCTTGGTATCCAAGACCGAATCACCAATATAGTTGCGATGGAGTGATACACCTTCTGCCAAATACGACCTTGCGACTTCAGAATATCCGCCTATTAGACAGTTTTTACCGATGTGACTTTGTCTAACTAGAGCGTAGTCGCCAACTATAGTATTATCATCGATAAAACAAGGGCCGACTATCTTTGCAGTCTGGGCAATCTTGACATTTTTTCCAAGTTTTATTTCATTTTTTAGTGGATCGAGGAAATATTGAATCATGCCAAGAACATGCCAAGGATATTTGAGCGGATACCAAAAATCATCATATAATATATATTCTCTCCGATTTGTCTGACGTAACAAAACATTGATTGCTTGTTCATATTGATCGTCTCGATTGGTTTTTGTTTTTTCTAGAGCGAGAATTAGTTGACTGAAATCTTTAAAGTAGTCAACAACTAACTTGACCAGATTTGACGGTGTTTTTTTTGGTTGAGGTTTTTCAATTATTTGATCAAGTTTATTTTTTTTAGTAGCAAGATAACCTCCAGGGAAATAGCTATTAACTTTTTTTGCCAGACAAAGATAGTCAAGATTCTTATCTCTGGCTGTATCGATGCACTGGTTGAGAATATCGAATTTAAATATATCTTCGGCATTGAGAATCAGGACTTCAGCCTTAATCTTATTTTTGGCAGACAATATTGCCCCTCCTTGACCTTTTAGATTCTGCTTTTGGTTGATAACTTGGAACTTATAGTTGTTTCCATTTTTTATTTGCTTAATGATAGAATTGGCGAACTGGTAATCTGATTGATTGACGATAACACTAAGACTTTCAGAATAGTTTTTTAAATTGCTCAGTTGATGCTGCAGCAGTGGTTTTTGCAAAAAGGGGAAATAACTTTTTCTTTTTAATGGCCAGAAACGAGTACTGTCACCAGCAGCCAGAATAAGGATATTTTTAAACTTACTCATATCTTCTCTATTTCTCCACCTAAACTTCTAATTTTTGCCTCAAAATTTTCATAGCCTCTCTCGAGAATTGAGACTCCATTGACGACAGAGTCACCCTTGGCAACCAAAGCTGCAATAACAAGTGTAGCGCCGGCTCTTAAATCAGCAATTTCCAATACGCCTCCATGCAGGTCTTGTGGACCTTTTATTTTAATCGCTTGATTGTATTTTTTACTGGGATCAAAATTAAAAAAGAAATAATCTGTCGGATTTTTTATCGGAATTTTAGCGTAGTCGATATCTGCGCCGAGTTTACGCAGTTCCTCCACATAAGAGAACCTATTTTCAAAAATACGCTCGTGAATTGTAGATTCACCGTCAGCTTGAGTCATCAATATTGCCCAATTTGGTTGCCAATCGGTCATGAATCCTGGGTGTGGTTGCGTCTCAATTCGGCTTGATTTTAATTTTCCACGGTAATAAAAATTCATCAACGACTTGCCCAAAATGTCTACGCCCGCACCTATCTCTTTCAGCTTTTGAATGAACATTCGTATATTTCCTGGTTGAATTGAAGATATAGTTACTTCACCTTTAGAAGCTACTGCTAAAGTAGCAAAAGTCACAGCTTCGTTTCTGTCTGACATGATTTCAAAAGGAGATGGAAGAATTAACTTTTCGACAGGATAGATGATAATTTTTTTACCTTCTTTCTGAATTTTTGCGCCGGATAAAATTAGAAACCGAATCAGCTCGTCGATTTCAGGCTCTATTGCGGTATTGTCGAGAGTTATTTTTTCTCTGCCAAAAAGCGAAAGCATGATGAGTAGTTCAGTCCCCGTATGAGTTTCTTTGGGAAATTTATATGATCCAGACGGTTTTGCCTTCATTTGGGCGCGATAAAATCCGCTACTTGAATCATATTCAATGTCGATCCCGAGTTTCTTCATACCGTCTACGATTCTATCTATGGGTCTGGCTCCAATTCTACAGCCGCCAGGATTAGGCACAAAACACTCGGAGAATTTATATAAAAGCGGCGCAAAAAGCATGAAAGAAACTCTAATTTTTGAGGCATGCAGTAAGTCAATTCTATTTTTATTTAAAGATCTTGCATCTACGATAACGGTATTTTTGTCGACAAAATCTGCCATACCTCCCAAAGACTTAATCAGATGAAGAAGTTCGATAACGTCATTTATTTTAGGGATGTTTTTGAGTGTAACCGGTTGATCAAAAAGCAGAGCCGCTATTATGACTTTAAGAGCAACGTTTTTTGCGCCAGATAAGGCAATTGTACCTTTTAAAGGTTTGCCACCCTTAATTAAGTATGCATCTTCCATATCTTAAAATTTCTAAGTTCTAAGTGCCCTAATTGATCTAAATTAGAATAATTAGAAATTAGAGCAATTAGGTTAATTTATATTATGATTACTTCCTCTTCCAATTTAACGCCGAATTTTGTTTTAACTTGAGATTTAATAAGCTTTATCAGTTTTTTCAGGTCTTCCGCTTTACCTACGCCATCATGAATAATAAAATTAGCGTGTTTTTGGGAAACATGGAATTTGCCAATTCTTTTTCCTTTAAGTCCAGCTTGATCTATTAGCTTTCCCGCCGAAACTCCATCGACATTTCTAAAAAAGCAACCACTACAAAATACTCCTATCGGTTGGGTCTCTTTTCTATAGTTGAGAGAAAAAGCTGCGTGTTCTTTGGTTTTTTTTGCCTTAGTTTTTTTAAGTTTAAACGTAGCTTCTAAGACTATTTCTTTAGTTTTTTGGAGAATACTTTGATCATAAGCAAAACTAAAATAATTCTTATCTACTCTTTTTAGCTTACCCCTCGAATCCAAAAGAGTTGCTGAAATTAGATTATCACCAACATAGGAAAGGGGTTTAGTCCATTTGGAATTCATATAGATTGCCCCACCAACAGTTCCCGGCAAGCCCAGATGGTATTCAAGGCCCTCATAACCTGCGTTAGCTAATTCTTTAGCAAGTTTACTTACGGGATATCCCGAAGTTACGGTTAATTTGACCGAATTTTGATCAATTGGCTCGATCTTTTTAGCAATATATTTATTTCTAACGGTTAAACCTGTGAGTTTCTTTTTGATTATAGCTAGATTAGACCCTCCACCGATGATAAATAAGGGAAGTTGCAATTTTAGTGAGGCAATTTTGGCATTAATCAAATCTCTTCTTGTTACCGCTTCAAAATAATATTGGACTTTAGTTTGAGTACGAAGAGTAAGATAAGGGGAAAGATCAAAATTAGCCTTAACTCTTCCTTTGCCAAGAATCTCTTCAAGTTTACTGATATAGTTTATCATTATGGTAATGGGATCCTTTCCCGATTAAATCGGGACTCAGGATGAAATTATTTCTTTGAAATAATTTCAATTATATCATTTTTTAGCTTATAGACGTTCCCAGCGCCCATGGTAAAAATAACGTCTTGAGAGTAAAGGTTAGAGGACAGAAGCTCAAGAAGAGATCTTTTTGTTTTTGCATAGGTAATTCTTTCTGGGTTAAGATTGGCAATGTCTCGAGAGTCGATCTTAAAGTTTTTAGGATTTTCACGAGCCGATGCAAAGATTGGTAAGACGAATACTTTGTCTGCCAAGCTCAAACTTCTGGCAAATTCATTTAGTAAAGCTTGGGTTCGGGAATAAGTATGAGGTTGGAAGATGATTACGATTCTATGTTTAGGAAAATGACTTTTAGCGGCATTGATAGTGGCTGCTATTTCATTTGGGTGATGGGCGTAATCGTCATAAAGATAGGTTCCTTTTTCTTCATTGATGAGTTCGAATCTTCTTTTGGCACCAGTAAAATTGCGGATAGCCTTTTTAATTTCTTTACCAGAAAATCCAAGCTGCAAGAGGGTCAATATCGCCCCAGCTGTATTGGAAATATTTTTTTCGCCAAATAGACCTATTTGAAAAGTCCCGAGAGATTTTTTATTTAACGCTAAGTGAAATTCTGAACCACTTTGTTTATGCTGATAGGTTAGAATTCTCAAATCGGCTAATTTATTAAAGCCATAGGTAACAATTTGTTTACTTTCCAATCGATTAATCGATTGGACTATGGGTTTGTCGTCTAAGCAAAGTATGAGCTTTTTTTTATCAAAGAATTTCAAAAAAGCTTTTCTAGTCACTTCTAAGTTGGGATAGACATCCGGATGGTCATAATCGATATTGGTACAGAGGATGTAATCAGGATTAAGATAGTGGAATTTCGGCGTCAGATCATATGGAGGATTGACGCCATATTCATCAGCTTCTATCACAAAATAATCTCTAGAGTTAAAGTCTCCACCGGGATAGCTATTAAACATTGGAGCGCCAACCAGATAGCTTGGTTTGGCGCCAAGTTTGATTAGGGCATAGGAGAGAAGGGAAGAGGTGGTTGTTTTTCCGTGTGACCCACAAACAGCAACTTTTAAGTTAAATTTTTTAATCAGCTCTCCCAAAATTTCGGCTTGAGACCTGATTTTTATTCCTCGTTTTTTTGCCTCGATAACTTGTGGATTTCTATCGCCTTGATGGGCAGCAGAGTAGACTACTAAATCGATATTATTAGGTAGTTTTTTTGGATCGAAATCCAACTGAAAAGTAATTCCAAAATTTCGAAGAATTGAGTCGGTAATGAATTCTTCAGAAAGATCAGAACCAGTAACGTCTTTACCTAATTTTTTAAAAATTACTGCCAGATTAGTCATCGCTACACCCTTTATGCCGAGAAAAAATATTTTTTTAGCTTGAATTATCATACTAATTTCAATTATACATTCTTCAATGTTGATTTTATTCGTGGTTTCGTATATAAAGAGATTTTAAGAGACTATGCAAGACCCAATAGATGCAAAAGATATCTGTCCAAGATGTGGTTCACCCCTGGGTGAAATCGTAACTACAAAATCCGGAAAACAAATGCAACGATGTTCAACAGGCAGCTGGAATCCGGAGACAAAGAAAGTCGAGGGTTGTCCTTATGTCAAATGGTTGGATGTTCCACCGAAAGAATTAGATGAGAAGTGTCCGAAATGCAAATCACCATTACTTTTGGTGGTTACGCGCTTTGGAAAGAGATTAAAAAGATGTTCCACCAGCAAATGGGATCCGGAAACACGAACCTCAAGCGGATGTGATTATGTAGAGTGGATAAAAGGAACCAGCGAGAATTTGGAGGAAGATTGTCCAAAGTGCGGGAGCAAATTGATTCTTTATACTTCAGCTTCAGGTAAGCAACTCAAGAAATGCTCAACCAATAAGTGGGATACGCAGGAGAAGATGGCTACAGGCTGCGATTTCGTACAGTGGATAAACTAAACTTTCATTATAAAATTTAGCATCTCTTCAAAATTTTCAGATCGGGATCTTCTTCTGGAGAAAAATCTTTTATTATCACACTTGGTACAAAAAGGAAAGAAATCAATATTTTCTTTTTTCATTCCAGCTTCAATAAGTTGTAGATAATTTAATTGAGCTAGATTTAAATGCCAGCGACCTTTTTTCCGAAAAAATATCTTAGTTGAATAGATTTCAAACTCTTCTTGGAAGTTATAATAAAGATCATCGTCAATGTCATAACAACAAGCGCCAATGGCAGGACCGATAGCACAGATTAGCTGTTCGAGTTTGGACCCTTGATTTAAAAAGGTCTTGATCATTTTGGAGGCCAGCTTTTTTAAGCTTCCTCGCCAGCCTTGGTGTGATATTCCAATTGCACCTCGTAATTTATCTACAAAGACAAGAGGAACGCAGTCGGCGTTTCTAACTATAAGAATGATTCCTGGTTGATTGGTAATAGTGCCGTCTGTATCCTCAAGTTTTTCAATTTGATCTAATTTGTTTAGCTTTTGGTATACCTCAATGTTGGTTGAATGGATCTGTTGTAAAATAACTAATTTCTCATAAGAGAGATATTGGTCAGCAAAAAAATTAATTATATTATTAATTTTTCGGGCATCACCTAATTCACGAGAGCCAAAACCGGAAAAAAATTGAGAATCGTTAATCTTTGTCGAGTGGAAAATCTTTAGTTCGGGATTATAAGTAATCATAAAAATATAAGTTCAAATTTCAAATATCAAATGTCAAATCATCCGCTTAGCGGGATTGAGCTTTGAGCTTGATTTGTAATTTGTCCTTCGACTTTGCTCAGGACAATGGTGAGCTATGTCGAATCCATTGGATTTTGCAATTTAGATTTTCTCAGTAGAGCTTTCTTTACTGCCTCATATTCATTCCACGGATACTCCTTTTTACCCCGACAAAGACTTTTTTCATGACTTTTGCCGGTTAAGATGATTACATCGCCAGGCTGCGCAATTTCTACAGCCTTTTCTATCGCTTTTTTTCTGTCAATGATTACCTCGTATGGCTTTTTTTCGATGCCTTGGGCGATTTCTTGGCATATTTTACGCGGGTCTTCATCGCGGTAATCTTCCTCGGTCAGGATGATAATATCTGCATAGCGGTCACTTTCTTCTCCCATGAGAGGTCTTTTTGATTGATCTCTTCTTCCGGCGGCACCAAAAACATGAATCAAGCGATTAGAGGAGGTTATAAAACGATTCCTAACATCTGTCAATACTTCATGAAACGCGTTTGGTGTATGGGCAAAATCAATAATAACTGTAAAAGGTTCTCTTATGACAACTTCTAGTCTTCCTGGAGGAAGCTTAAAAGATCTTAAGGCTTTTGAAATATCTTTTTCTGATATACCTAATATTTTAGATACAGCATAAGCTGCAAGATAGTTATAATTGTTGAAATCACTTAAATTAAGCTTATAACGCTTCCTCAGGTCCACTCTGTAACCTGCCTTTTTTTTAATTCCATAGGTATAAATTTTTTGAGCTTGGGAACCCTGAGGGTTCGGAAAATTTGAGCCTCGAACCCTCAGGGTTCGGAGTAGTAACGGATAAGAATTGTCATCGGTGTTAACAACAGCTATTTTTGCCTTCTGTAGTAAAATTGCTTTGGCTTTGACATAGTCTTCATAAGTTTTGTGGAAGTCAAGATGTTCATGGCTGATATTAGTCAGAACTCCAGCTTGATAGATAATTCCATAGACTCTATTTTGAGCTAGTGCATGGGATGTAGTCTCCAGTACAAAATATTGGTCTGCGGAGTTTAGGCTTTGACGCATAAATCCATACAGGGGGAAAACGTCAGGGGTGGTAACGTGAAACCCGGTATCATAGGTCTTGCCTCCAATCACTGCATAAATTGATGAGATCATTGAGGTTTTTTTTCCAGCCGACTTTAAGATGTGATAAATAAGATGGGTTGTAGTTGTTTTCCCATCTGTTCCAGTTACACCTATGACTCTGAGTTTTGAGCTAGGAAAACCATAATAGAGATTAGCTAGTATAGATTGGAGGAGATGATATAAATTTTTTAATCTTTGAATAATGTCTAGCATAAGCTTTTGACGGTAGATGATAGAAAATAGAGGATAGAATTTGAAAGTGGAAGATCGAAAATGGATTATTTCTATCGTCTTTTTCTATCTCATTCCGGTGCAATATTATAGTAAACTAAGAGTTCTTTGGCTATGTCAAAAAATAATGGTCCGGCAGTTTCAGATCCCCAGGGAGAGCTTTGAGGTTCTCTTAAGATGACAAGCGCCAAGAACTTGGGTCGGGAAACCGGAGCAAAGCCTATAAACGATGCGACGGTTTTAGTGGGATCATAATGGCCCTGGATAGGAATTTGCGCGGTGCCAGTTTTGCCAGCAATTTCATAGCCTTTGGGTTTTGCCCAGCGTACCTCGCCGTTTTCAACAGCTGAGAGGAGCATTTTTTTAATAATTTCTGAAGTTTTGGCACTTATCGTCCGTCTTTCTATCTTAGGTTGAATAGTTTTTGACCCGGCCAAAGAGTTGATTCTTTGGACAACATAAGGTTTTAGCAATTTCCCACCGTTTATAAGAGAGGCAAAAGCACGCATCATTTTAATCGGGGTTAAAGCAATTCCCTGCCCGAAGCTGACTGTGGCATAATCGATTGGGTACCAAGCAGATTCATCCCTGAGATAGCCGGGCGCTTCGCCCTGCAGGTCGATGCCCGATAGATCAGCAAAACCGAATTTTCTTAAATAGGAATAAATATTTTTGCCACCAAGACGGTTGGCAACGTGTACTATACCGACATTTGAGGATTTCTCAAGAATTCGAGTCATAGAAATTTTACCTTCATATTTATTATTCCAAGTTTTGATCGTATATTCTCCAATTCTGACTGGGCCGGTTTCGTCGTAGAAGTCATCTGGATGGACTCTTTTTTCCTCTAAAGCTGAAGCCATGATAAAAGGTTTAAAAGTTGAACCAGGTTCATAAAGATTTGATATGGCTGGATTTTTGAAAAATTCTTCAGAAAAAAGGTAATAGCGATCGACATCAAAATCTGGAAGACAGGTTAAAGCTAGGATTTCTAAGGTTTCCGGATTTGTAATTAAAACACAACCTTCTTTAGCTTGGTAACTTTCAATTCCTGCCTGAAGTTTTCTTTTAGCCATTTCTTGAACTGATTTATCAATAGTCAAATACAAATCTCTACCGTTTTCTGGATCTAATTTCTGTTGGGTGCCAATTAAAATCGGTCTGCCAAGTATATCTCTGTCGCTTTTTATAATTCCAGGCAGCCCGGCTAAATCTCTATTGTAATATCCCTCGACTCCAAAATAACCTACATCTTCACCTTGGAAATCTTTACCTACAAAACCCAGGAGATGAGCGGAAAGCGAGCTTTCTGGATAATATCTTTGGTAACCATCCTCAAAGCCTATAGCTTTTAAACCTAGATCAAGCAATTTTTGTTTTTGCTCTTTGTCTAATCCTCCTTTTATCGCTACCCAATCTTTAGTTTTGTCGATCTTTGCGCTAAGACTGGCAACTCCCAGCTGCAAAACGCTGTCAATTTTGCTGACAAACTCATCAACCGATGGGATTTTTTTGGGTTCGGCATAGAGTAGAAAAGATGGCTTATTTACTGCTAGTGGCTGACTGTTTCTGTCATAAATCTTTCCTCGCTCGGGAGGAATTCGATTGGTTTTAAGATAGGTGGTATCGGTAGAGGCAGAATTTAAGATCTGAAGATGGAATAATTTGGCAATAATTAAAAGATATAAGATTAAAAACGACAGCAATAAAATTCTTGGCTTTGTCATAATGGTTCATACTCTTTAAGAATTACTGGTTTTTAGCATATTTTAGATTTTCCAAATAGGAAGGCTCCGCTTTTTTAATAAAATCCAATTGGGCTGCAATTGACGCGGCATATTGCAGAGAGTCAACCTCATATATTTTGTTTTCCAAGTTTAAATTCTCCTGGTGTAATTTTTCTATTCCTTTCTCGAAGTGATTGATATCATCACTCAAGTTTAGGCTGTAGACGAATACAAAGATATTACCTGCAATCAACGCTAGGAAAATTAGTAAAATTAGATATTTTGTCAATGTTTTCATAGTTTCTTAACCTGAACGATTCTTAATTTAGCCGATCTCTCGAATCGTTTTCCTCTGTCAGATCTTATTACTTTTTTGTTAAGCTGTTTAAGCTCAAATGCATTATTTTTAATAAATTGTTTTACAATCCTGTCTTCTAATGAATGAAACGAGATTGCCACCAGCCGGCTATTATCTTTTAAAATAGTAAAAGCTTGCGCGAGACCTTTTTTTAAATTTTCAAGTTCATTATTTACAGCAATACGTAAAGCTTGGAATACCCGCGCCTGAACACGCGTGTCTTTATATCCTATTGACCTATTGACAATACCGACGAGGTCTCCTACGGTATTGACGTCTTTTAAGGAACGCGCGCGAACAATAGCTCGACTAATTGCCAAAGAATTGATCTCTTCACTAAAGTTCGCCAAAATCTCATATATTTGGTTTTGGTCAAAATTATTAACTATATCTGCCGCAGACTTATCTAAATCAAGACTAATCCTCATATCAAGCGGTTCTTTTAGGTTTTTATAGGAAAACCCTCTAGCTGATTTTTGCATCTGGTCAATCGATAAGCCAAGATCAAAAAGCACTCCGTCTACGGGATAGAAATTATTACTCTTGGCTATCTTGGCAAGATCGGCAAAGTTTCCCACCACCGGTTTGACCTTTTCTCGATATTCGCTTTTTGCTATTTGCTTTCTGATATTTGCTATTTGTTCTTCGTCCCAGTCAATTGCCAAAACATTTCCTCCCAGTTTGGCAATTTCCCATAAATGTCCTCCTTCGCCAACTGTCGCATCTATATACAATCCGTTTTGACTGATATTTAGACCTTCAGTAACCTTACTTAAAAGAACTGGCGTATGCATTTTTAAGGTTTTACTTTCTTAATATACTCATCCCATCTGATAGATTCCCAAACCTCAAAATGGTCTCCCACCCCGATAATTACAGCTTTGTTGTTTAAACCGGCATAGTCCAAAAGATTTTTTGGCGTGACGAATCTTCCTTGATTGTCAATCTCAACTATAGCGGCACTGGAGAAGAGAAATCTTTTTGTCTCTGATTTCCGAACCTCCAAAGACGATTGACTGATTAATTCTTGAGCTGCCTTTTCCCAGTCTTTGTTTCTGTAACCTGACAGACAATTGTCAAAACCTTTGGTTAAGGTAAAGGTTTTACCTTTTCCTAAAGCCTCTCTTATTTTTTTGGGGATAATTATGCGTCCTTGTCCAGAAAATGTAACCCGATATTCCCCAACAAAAAACATATATAACCATTTAACGCCATTTTAAACATATTGTCAAGACCTACAGTTTGTGTCTCTCTATATCTGATGCGCTAAATAACAGTTAATTGAAGCAAAAAGAATGATCATACACCTAAGAGGTGCAAACTGTGCTTTTATGAAGATCTTTACCACTTATTTAGGTACTTACAATATTCTAGTGTTTTTTGATATTCGGTATTTCTGAGGACAAACCTCTTATATCTTGTCCTGCTGTTATTAAACAAAGAAAGAATAATTTCCGTTTCACTAACTGTATCATTTTTCTGGTAGAGATATGTGCCAAACGATGACCATGGATAATGTTCAAGGTTAATTACTTTTTCAACGATTTCTGAGGAATATGGATTCAAGTGTATATAACGCGAGACATGTTTTAATTGTTCTTCAGTTTGAATATATTTTGATTTGAAAGGGTGAAGAAAGATTGGACCAAGTCTTTTATTAATAATATTATGATATCTTGTGAAAGAGTTTAAAGTCTGTGAAATAAAAAAGGAAATTCCATTTTCTTGTTTTTGTTTTATAAGAAGATGAAAATGCGTTGGCATAAGACAATAGGAGAGAATAGAAACTCTATATGTTCTCCGGTCAAAAATTTTGATTTGATAATAACTTTTTAAATCAACTGTTAAATTTTGAAAGTTAGAAAAACGAAGTATTGATTGGGAAGATCGATAGTAAATTAAGATATCAAGAAATTTCTGACAAATTTTCGGATCATCAAAGACCCTTTTTTGTTCAATTGTTTTATTATAAATATGGTAAATACTGTTAGTTAATAAAGTATGATTCCGACCAGACATATTAAAAAATATTTGATTTAAAAGATTTTGTCTATGGATTATAAGCAACAATTTCCAGTGTTTATACCGCCACGATGATTAAAATTACACCTAATAGGTGTAATAACGGGGTGTGATAAAATTTAAAAACTTTAGATTATAATTAAAATTACGTCGATATGAATAAAATCATTGACAGGACAAAGCAGTTTATTTTTACCAAACAGACGAGCATGTTCTCCTCGGCAATTTTGCTAGCTTTTATGATTGCCATTTCTCGCTTGTTTGGATTTTTGCGCTATCGAACCTTGTCTGGACTTTTTACTAAAGAAGAATTAGATGTTTTTTTTGCTTCATTTCGCATCCCCGATCTTATTTTTGAGATTTTGATGACAGGAGCCTTAACCAGTACTTTTATACCGATCTTTATTAAATATCAAAATAATAAAGAAGACTTAAGCGCCAATATTTCTTCGATTATAAATCTCATATTAGTCATCATGGGAACATTGATTCTAATTCTGTTTTTTTCCATGAGTATAATTGTGCCTATCATTACTCCTGGATTTGGCAGCCAAAAAATCGAGGCGGTCATTCTTTATTCACAGCTTCTACTTTTAGGCCAGCTACCATTTTTGATTATTGGTAATTTTTTAACCGGCATAGGTCAAGCCAATAAAATGTTTTTTTTACCAGCACTTGCTCCAATTACCTACAATCTTTCAATTATTATCAGCGCCTTGTTTTTGAGCTCATCGTTTTATCTTTTAGCGCCGATTATCGGAGTTATGCTGGGAGCAGTTTTGTTTGTATTTATCCAGCTTCCAATTCTAACCAGTACAAATTTCGTCTATGCCTTAATCTTAAAAAAAACATCAGGCATGATTGAGTTCTTTAAAATCGTTGTTCCTCGAACGCTTACAGTAATTTTAGCCCAAATTGATGCAACAATTGATCTTATTTTAGCGACACTGCTTGGAGCAGGATCTTATACGGTTTTTTACTTTGCGCAACATCTTCAGCTTCTCCCGGTGTCGGTGATAGGAATTGCATTTGGTCAAGCTTCATTGCCATATCTAACCGAGGTATTTCAGCAAAAAAAAATTGAAGAGTTTAAAAAAATAATCGCCGATTCAGTTCTAAATCTGTTTTTTTTAACCATACCGGTAATGAGTTTTTTTATTTTTGCCAGAACCCCAATTGTAAGGTTATTTTTTGGCGGTCAGAAATTTGATTGGGAGGCAACCGTTTCAACAGCTATAACACTTTCTTTTTTTTCACTTTCGCTTCCTTTCCATACGGTTTACTATTTTTTAACCAGGTGTTTTTATGCTTTTTTGGACACAAAAACACCTTTTTTAATCAGCATGGTTACCATAGCTATAAACACCATCTTGAGTGTTGTATTTGTGATGGTACTTAAATTACCGGTTTGGTTTCTGGCTGCCTCTTTTTCTTCGGCAATGATTTTAAATGTAATTCTTTTATTTATAATTCTTTCTAAAAAAATCGGAGGTTTGGATTTCAGGCTTTTGATTATTGAGTCGATTAAAATGACTTTTGCCACTGTCTTTTCTTCTCTCATCGTCTATTATTTGATGAAGTTTATGGATGGACTTATTTTTGATACCGCCTATACTATAAATGTATTTTTTCTTCTTTTGACAGGAGGTTTGTTATATCTGATGCTTTACCTTTTTGTTTCATGGTTTTTGGATGTGAGGGAAATCTATTTGGTTGGTAAATTATTTATCAAGGCAAGAGAATACCGAAAGAAAATTATAGAATTTTATACTGTTTATGAGTAATGAAAACCAGCTTAAAGCTATAAATTCAATCCAAAAGAAACTTTTGGGTAAAAAGTTAAGCTATCGAGAAATTTATAGCTTGATGGACGAGATTGCCCACAGAAGACTAAGCGATATTTTAACAACATATTTCGTTGCCTCGTCTTTCAAAGAAGGATTTTCTATGGATGAATTATATTATCTAACCAAAGCTATGGTTGAAACTGGAACAAAACTGCACTTCAAGGGTATTGTAGCTGATAAACACTCAACCGGAGGAGTGGCGGGAACCAGAACCACCATGATTATAGTACCCATAATAGCCGCAGCCGGAATAAAAATTCCTAAGACTTCCTCGCGGGCGATCACCTCGCCGGCTGGAACTGCTGACGTGATGGAGACATTGGCCAAAGTTACCTTTACACCTCAAGATATAGAAAGAATTGTCGAGAAAGTGGGTGGCTGTATTGTTTGGGGAGGGCATTTGGGAATTGCACCGGCAGACGATGTGATAATACGGATCGAGGAACCTCTTTCTTTTGAGTCTTTTGATAAGATTATTATCTCAATCATAGCCAAGAAGGTAGCGGTTGGAGCTACCCATATAGTTTTGGATATACCGGTTGGAAAAACTATGAAGATTCGCCATTTCCACGACGCCGAGCGAGTGAGAGAAAAATTCAAAGAGCTGGCTTATAAATTTCGCATTAAGGTTGTTTTTGACGTTAATGAAACGTTAGAACCGGCAGGAAGAGGAGTAGGACCAGCTCTTGAGGCAAGAGATGTTTTATATGTATTGGAACAAAAAAAAGAGCGACCGCTAAAACTCGAGGCAAAAGCGCTTCGACTAGCCGGCAAACTCCTAAATCTGTGTTTTGCCGATATGAAGTTGAAAAAAAGTGGAGAAGATGAAGCCGCGCGTATTTTATCTGAAGGTTTGGCCTTAAAAAAATTCAGAGAGATTGTTAAGGCCCAGCGTGGTGACGAGGAAGTCTCATCGGAAACTTTTAAAATAAAGTCTAATATCCTAGAAATTGAGTCGACTCGATCGGGTAAAATCAGAGAAATCAATAATTATAATGTCAATACTCTGGCTAAGATATTAGGAGCGCCAGTTGATAAATTTGCCGGAATATATCTTTTGAAAAAGTTAGACGAATTTGTTGAGAAACAGGAACCCATGTTACAATTTTATGCCAGCAGCAAATACAGGATAAAAGAGGCAGAAATAAGTCTAAAAAATTTTCCAGTTTACGAGATCGAATAAAAAATTATGAAAAAATTAATGATTTTGCTTAGCTTAATTATTTTAGCCGCCATAAGTTTTTATCTTTATTATTTAGAAGGATCTCTTCCTGTAGACAAAACCAGTAAAAAAAGTGTTATTTTTGTCATCAGACCTGGCGAAAACTTAAGCAGCATCGCGAATAACCTGTCTGATCAAAAACTCATCAGAAATAAAATTGTTTTTTACTTAATTGTCAAGCGCCTAGGGATCGAAAAAAAGATTCAGGCGGGGGACTTTAGACTTAGTCCGGCTATGGATACCTATCAGATTGCCAAAGCCTTAACCCACGGCACCTTAGACGTATGGCTAACCATAATCGAAGGCTTGAGAAAAGAAGAGGTGGCGCAATTAGTTTCTCAAAGTCTAAGTATTCCTGAAATCGAATTTCTAAAATATGCCAGAGAAGGGTATCTTTTCCCTGACACTTATCTTGTACCAAAGAATGCAACTGCAGCTTCGGTGATTAAAATATTTGAAGAAAATTTTAATCTGCGCTTCAGTGAAAAGTTAAGAGAAAAAGCAGAAAACAAAGGTTTAACGGTTGAACAAGTAGTGACGCTTGCTTCTTTGGTTGAGAGGGAGGCGCGATTTGCTGAGGATCGCCAAGGAGTTGCTAGTGTGCTTCTTAGACGTATAAAGGAGGAGATGAAACTTGATGTTGACGCAACTGTCCAGTATGCTTTAGGTTACCAGTCTGATAAAAAAGTCTGGTGGAAAATGAATCTTTCGCTTAACGATCTAAAGATAGATTCGCCCTATAACACCTATAAGTTCGCTGGACTTCCACCCTCACCGATCGCAAATCCAGGCTTGGCAGCTATTCAAGCTGTGCTGGACGCCGACCCAAAAACACAATATCTGTATTATATCTCCGACAAATTCAGCCATCTGCACTTTGCCAGAAACTTTGAGGAACATAATGAGAATATCAGGGAGTATTTGAGAAAGTAAAATTATTCGGATGACTAATAAGAAAATTGTCTTTTTAAAGAAAGGATAAAATACCGTAGAAGACTAGGATAATTACTTCATTCCGGCTTTTACTTTTTGCGTAAGAACGCCGGAATGTCGAATTCGGACTCGGCCTCTAGTAGCTCCTCTTCAGTTGCTTCAATGTCTTCCTCAAGCGAGGAGGCTTTTGCTTTTTCCTCAGAGGCATCTTCGTCTTTTTTTTCGATTTTTTCTGCTGGTTCTTCGCGCTTGAATCTAAATAACCTTAACCTTTTATCGTCAAATTTAGTGGC
>MGAI01000057.1:29078-63672 GCA_001789695.1 Candidatus Roizmanbacteria bacterium RIFCSPLOWO2_01_FULL_37_16
GATTTTTATTTGATCCATTAAGCTTTCGTCGATTACAGCACCAAAGATGATGTCCGCATCTGGATCAACTGATTTAGCAATGATCGAGGCTGCTTCATCTATTTCGCTCATCGTCAAGTCAGGACCGCCTACGAAATTAAAAAGAACACCCCGAGCACCTTCAATTGAAGCATCTAAAAGAGGAGATGAAATAGCTTGTTTAATCGCAGCTAAGGCTCTTTTTTCACCGCTCCCCACACCTATTCCCATGAGTGCAGTTCCGGCATTGCTCATAACTGTTCTAACATCGGCAAAGTCTACATTGATTAGTCCTGGTGTGGTGATTAATTCGGCTATGCCTTTGACACCTTGGTGAAGAACTGAATCGATTTTTTTAAAGGCATCAAGAATCGGGGTTTTTTTATCGATAACCTGAAGTATTCGTTGATTTGGTACGACGATCAAAGTGTCCACTTTATCTTTGAGTTTTTGAATACCCTCATCGGCCACGAACTTTCTTTTAGTTCCTTCAAATTCGAAAGGCTTTGTCACAACAGCAATAGTCAGAATGCCTATCTCTTTGGCGATTTCGGCAATAATGGGTGAAGCTCCTGTACCGGTCCCACCACCTTGGCCACAGGTAATAAAGATCATATCAGCACCTGACAAATCTTCTTTAAGTCTCTCTCTTGATTCCTCGGCTGCTTGTCTTCCAATCTCAGGATCTCCACCTGATCCCAAACCTTTGGTTAAATTTTCTCCAATTTGGATTTTTATCGTGGCTTTATTATTAAGAAGAGCCTGGGCGTCGGTATTGACAGATATAAACTCAACACCAGTAATCCCACCCTCAGCGATCATTGAAGCAAGGGCATTGCCTCCACCGCCTCCGACACCGATGACTTTTATTTTTGCTGGCTGTCCGACCTTGGGTTTAATTAACATACTTTAGTTGAATTAGTTACAACTGGTTTAAACTAGTTGTAACTAGCTCAGACTATTTATAACTATTAAGGTATGAACTGTTTAAAAAATTCCTTAATTTTATTTATCGAGTTGCCAAGCGACACATCCCTGAGGATTTTATTAAAATTTTTCCAGCCAACTTCTGGTATTATATTTTTTTGACCATATAAAAGCAATCCTACCGTGGTAGAAAACTGTGGATTCAATATTTCATCAACTAACCCCGTAATTTCAGCAGGCACTCCTATTCTAATTGGCATTTCCATAAATCTTCTTCCAATCTCAATCATTCCAACCGTCATAGCACCTCCGCCAGTTATAACCAAACCAGAGGGGACGGAATTTGAGAATCCGCTTTTTTCTATTTCGTCGGAGACGAGTTTATATATTTCTTCAAGTCGAGGAGCGATAATCCCATCAGTTAGACTCTTAAGCGTGACTGAAGAGACATTTTCAGGCAGATGAAGTGAGATTAGATTAAGTTCAGCGTCTTTTTTTCCTGGCTCCTTTTTATTACTAAAATGATGACTTAAATGAAGTTTTATTTTTTCAGCAGATTGTAATGAGACTCGAAGTCCCACAGCAATGTCATTGGTGATGTGTTTTGCACCAACGGGAATGGATGAGGAATATGAGAGAGCGCCCTCAACAAATAGACAGATATCAGTTTTACCACCACCAATGTCCACCAGCACAACGCCGAGTTCCTTTTCTGTTTCGGTTAAAACAGCCTCAGCAGAAGCTAAACCAGCAAAAATATAGCCAGAATTATTTAATCCCAATTCCGAGAGCGAACGGTTAAGGTTTTTTAAATTAGTTAGAGAGGCTGTAATAATATGTGTATCGACTTCAAGCCTTACACCTGTCATACCAATTGGGTTTTTTATTCCAGCTTGACCGTCAACAACGTATTCGCGGGGGATCACCTCGATAACTTGTCTGGTATTGGAGATGGAGATGGCTCTTGCCGCTTCTATGGCTCGATTAACGTCGTCTTCGATTATTTCAGATTGAGGATTCGAGATGGCCACCACACCATGTGAATTGATGGATGAGATATGCGGACCGCCAACTGAAATAAAGACTTGATTTATCTTGTGACCTGCCATTCTTTCGGTCTTTTCTACACTCTCTTCAACTGCCATGGTGATTTCATCGATGTCAACGATCAACCCCTTTTTCACTCCTCTTGAGGGACTGCTGTGAAAGCCGATGATCCGTAGTTCGTTTGACTCGGATGAACTTACACCAACAACAGTAGCGACCTTGTAGCTGCCAATGTCGACGGCTGCTATGATTTTATCAGACATAATTTTCTAAATTGATCCGACAAATACTGCAAATTGTTCAAATCAGCAAATAAATGTCAGAATGATTAATCATTAATAATTCAAATAATTTGTTTATTTGTAGTATTCAAAATTTGATTATGGGTTTATCAAATCGTAAATCCAGCTCTTGATAATCTTTTGCCTCAATTTTAAACTGTTTTATAATTGTCTCCAATTCAAACACTTGCTTTTCCAGGCTTTTTTCGGCTGTAAAAAAAATTTTTTTCTTTGTTTTTGTATCGCCGGATTCTTTTACAGTAAATACTATCATACTTAAACCATTAATATCAATATTGTCAATTTTCAAGCCTAAATCTTGAGATTTTTGCAAGAGCTTTAAGGTAGTCGCAACTTCCTTATAATCCAATTTATTTCCAACCTTGGTTTGATAATAGTCAAAGGATTGGTAAAAGTTAATAACTGGCAGATATTTAGCTTTGGATTTTTTGATAATTTTTCCTTCAACGCTCAAAAAAGCATAACCTTGGTTTAATTTTAGGCTAGCCAGTGGTTCGATTGAGATAAGTTTTAATCTAAGTTTATTGGGAAATTCTTTTATCACTTCCGCAAGCAGAAAGTTAGGATTAGATTCAGTCAAAGTATCCTCGATATGGGCTTCAGTCAGCAAATAAATATTTTTGCCTTTTAAGTTTTCCAGTCCTTTTAACTCTTTTACCCGGATATCTCCCACAACGACAATTGTTTTGATTTGGAAATACGAATTTAAATATTTCAAAACAAAAAAACCAATTAAGCTGATTAGTAAAATAAACAGGTATTTTTTGACTTTAGACCACCAATGTGAAATTCGAACTTTGCCCACTCTTGAATGTCTGGGGATTTTTATCTCGCCAGAACTAATTTTACTGGCGCCATGAATATTTGAGGCTTCAGGACGAATGTTGGCTAAGGATTGTTTGTAGGATAATTTCCGCTGCATTTTTTCTATCGAGTAATTCTAAATTTTTAAAATTATTTTTATAATATTTTAAATTGCTTAATACTTTCGCAATGATCTCCAATAATTTCTCAGCTGCTTGCGACTGCTCAAGAATTTCAGCGGTGCCTTTTTTTTGGAAAAGTTGCGCATGCATCAGTTGTTCTTTACCAGCTGACCAGGGAAGGGGAATAAAGATTGCCGGAATTTTAGCAGCCAAAAGTTCAAAGGCAGTATTTGCACCAGATCTTCCAACCAGAAGATCGCAGATGGAATAAATATAGCCAAGCTCATCTGTAAAAAAGTGGGTTTTTAAAAAATAATTCTTTTTTAATTCATTGGTTAATTTATCTCTTATTTGAGAAAGAGTCTTAAAGTCATTGTATTTGGAAACATTGCCTGTCTGGTGGATGACTATATATTTTTCCAAAAGTTTAGGCAAGATTTTGGCGACCAAAAGATTGATACTATGCGACCCTAACGATCCTCCAGCGATATAAATAACCGGTCGGTTTTTTTTTAGATCAAATGGTTTTTTGTTAACTTGGAATATATTTTTTCTTACTGGATTGCCGCTTAAGACGACTTTTGCTGGAGTGAAATATTTTTTGGCTTCGGGAAAGGCAAGGAAAATTTTTTTAGCCATAAGTCCGACCAATCGATTGCTAAGTCCAGGTTTAATTGTCTGCTCGTGAATAAAAATGGGTTTTTTTAAGATAAAAGCCGCAAAACAGACTGGGAATCCCAGATAACCCCCGAAAGATAAAACCAAGTCAGGCTTAACTTTTAGAAAAATTTTAAACGCTCGGTATAACCCAAAAGGAATTTTAATTAAATTAAGAAGAGATTTTAGATTCAATAGACGGGTTAATCTGCCACTTTGAAGATGATAAAACGGTATCTGCCTTTTTTTGATTTCCAAATACTCAAGAGAAAAATTTTTTTCTTGGTCGAGTGCGTATTTGCGACCGACAAAGACTACTGAAGCTCTACTGCCGAGTTCTTCAATTACAGCTAGAGCTGGTGAAAGATGACCTCCGGTGATTAATATTTTCATAACTTATATTTAAAAAATCATCAATACTAAATTTATTCGCAACTTAACTCGCTCTCGTTTTCGGACATTATTTTACTCAAAGTTTCTTCTAAAAGTTAAATCTCTTAATTTACTCCTCAAATTCAACTCAAACAACAAGTTGCTCATAAATTAAGTATTTTTAATATATTCTTATTTGCTATAAAAACCTGATTTTTTTGGAAATATTAATAAGTATCCCGATTAAAATAAATGATACCAAGAGATTGGATCCTCCATAAGAGATGAAGGGTAAAGGAACTCCGGTTAAGGGAAGAATATTTACCATTCCTCCTAAATTAATGATGGCTTGGAGATTAAAAAAAGCAAAAGCGCCTCCAGCTAAGAGTTTTCCGAAGCGATCGGGAGCATTGACGGCTATCTGATAGATTCTATACATTAGATAAATATAGATTAAGATAAGGAGCAACCCTCCAATAAAACCAAATTCTTCACCGATTATAGCAAAGATAGAATCTGTATGTGCCTCAGGTAGGTAGAGATACTTTTGACGTGAAGCCGCAAAACCAAGACCCATCAGTCCACCACTTTCTAATGAGATCAATATTTGATTGATGTGATAAGTAATTCCCAAGGGATCGACCTTTGGATCAAAAAATGCCAAAATCCTTCTTAATCGATATGGTGAGATCTTAACTAGTAGATAAAAAATTGCGAATGAAATCGGAGCCAGAAATATTAAATACCACAATTCAATACCAGCCAGAAAATATATTATTACCCCCAGAGAAAAAACTATAATTGCCGTTCCCATATCCGGCTGAAGGATAATGAGAAAGATAAGTATGGTAAGGAGGATCATAAAGGAGAAAAATCTTTTCCTTTCTCTATTCATAAACCAGGAAGCGAGATAGATTACGACGCTTAATTTTGCCAACTCGGTTGGTTGCAGATTAAAAAAACCGAAATCGATCCAGCGACGCGCGCCACCAGCCTGTCGGCCGACGTCTGGTATAAGAACAAGCAAAAGAAGTATAATCGTTCCAACCATAAAGAAAATCGACAAATAATATAATTTGTGATAGTCAAAAAAAGAAAAGAATAACATAGCAGCTAAGCCAAGTAATACCCAGATAAGCTGGAGTTTAAAAAAATGGAAACTGTCATTAAATTCCTGAAAGCTTCGGACTGATGAGGCTTCAAAAACAAAAAAAAGGCCTACAAGTGATAAAATCAAGGGAATAGTGAACAACCAACTTAAAAATCGTTTTTTATAGGGTTTAAACTTTTTCACTATTTCTATTTTACCTGACAAAACCTGATAAAATCTATGTTAAAATAATATTCTTATGTTTAAACCTGTAGAAAATAATCTAAATTTTCCCGAGATGGAAAAGAGCTGGCTTAAGAGCTGGTATAAAGAAGGGATCGATAAAAAATATCTCCAGAAAAACCTTGAGTCAGACAAAATTTTTTCTTTTCTTGATGGGCCAATAACCGCCAATAATCCCATGGGTGTTCATCATGCTTGGGGAAGAACTTATAAAGATCTTTGGCCGAAATTTTATAACCTGTTAGGTTACCGGCAAAGATTTCAAAACGGATTTGATTGTCAGGGACTTTGGGTTGAGGTGGAGGTTGAGAAAGACCTTGGTTTAAAAAGCAAAAAAGAAATAGAAAACATAGTTCCTCATGACAAAAAAGCTTCAATCGCTAAATTTGTCGAACTTTGCAAGCAAAGAGTTTATAAATATGCAAAAGTACAAACCCAGCAGTCGAAGCGACTTGGATATTTTGCCGATTGGGATAATTCCTACTATACGATGAGCGATGAAAACAACTATATGATCTGGCACTTTTTAAAAAAATGTTTTGAAAACGGCTGGATTTATAAAGGTCGGGAGTCGGTACCTTGGTGTCCAAGATGTGAGACGGCGATATCGGAACATGAGATATTGACTGAAGACTATAAAGTTGTTACTCATGAATCAATTTACTTTCTTTTACCTCTGATTGATCAAAAAAATGAATACCTGCTGGTTTGGACGACTACTCCTTGGACAATTCCAGCCAATATTGCAGTTGCAGTAGATGAGAATCTGGATTATTCATTGCTTAAGACAGAAAAAGGAAAGGTGTGGTTAGCGACTGAAACAATTTCAAGAGTTATAAAGTCTAAAGATCATAAAGTTATAAAGAAAGTAAAAGGAAAGGAATTGGTCGGTTTAAAATATGAGGGACCCTTTGATCAGCTTGCTTCTGTTTCGCAAGTAGCCAAAGAAAATCCAAAAACATTCCACCACGTAATTCCAACCGATAATAGAATTTTGCCAATCACAGTTACTGAGGGAACGGGCATGGTGCACACAGCAGTTTCCGCAGGCACCGAAGACTTTAGACTGGGTAAAAAACTTGGACTTCCGATGATTCCTGTTATCGATGACAATGCAAATTATCTTCCAGGTTTGGGATTTCTAACTGGCAAATCTGCCAAGAAAAATCCTCGGTTGGTACTAGATTATCTTGAGAAAAATGGCTTCGCTTTCAAGATTTTTGATTATAAACATCGCTATCCTGCCTGCTGGAGATGTAAGACAGAACTAGTTTGGAAGGTGGAGGATGAGTGGTATATTGCGATGGATAAAGAGAGTAAGAAGTTGGGAGTTGAAAGTTGGAAGTTGAAGAATAAAAAAATAACCTCGAACCTCCAACCTCAAACCTCTAACTTGACTTTAAGACAGAAGATGATTGAGGTGGCGAAAAAGATACGCTGGATGCCTGGGTTTGGACTAGATCGGGAGCTTGATTGGTTAAAAAATATGCACGATTGGCTCATCAGCAAGAAAAATCGTTATTGGGGTTTGGCTCTTCCAATCTACGAATGTAGAAAATGCCGCAGGTTTGAGGTTCTCGGATCTAAGCAGGAATTAAAAGATAGGGCGGTTAAGGGTTGGGATGAGTTTGCAGGTCACACACCGCATAAGCCCTTTATTGATGAAGTGTTGATTGAGTGTTCAAACTGCGCTGGACTGGTTAAAAGGATAGACGACGTTGGCAATCCTTGGCTTGACGCAGGCATCGTTGGTTATTCAACTATTACAGAAGACAACAGGGGAAAACCGCTTTATCTTAAGGATAAAGCTGAATGGAGAAAGTGGTTCCCGGTTGATTTTATTACCGAATCATTTCCTGGACAGTTTAAAAACTGGTTTTATGCTCTGATTGCCGAATCAACGGTTCTTGAGAATACACCTCAATTTAAAACGGTTTTGGGATTTGGCACACTTCTTGGTGAGGATGGCCGTCCGATGCACAAAAGTTGGGGAAATGCAATTGAGTTTAACGAAGGAGCAGATAAAATTGGAGTGGATGTCATGCGCTGGATGTTTGTAAGACAGAATCCGTCAGAAAATATACTTTTTGGCTATAAAAAGGCCGATGAAGTTAGGCGGTTGTTTTATCTTATGCTTTGGAATGTATATAAGTTTTTTGTGGAATATGCAAATTTAGATAAATTCGTGCCCGGGAACCCTCAGGGTTCCTGGAACCCTGAGGGTTCAGTCAGTGTGCTTGATCAGTGGATATTGAGTAAGTTTTCTAAGCTAGTCTTATTTGTTGAGAAATCTTTAAAAGCCTATAACAGCAAAGACGCGGCTTTGGAGATTGAGAATTTTGTCAACGATCTTTCGACTTGGTATATAAGACGAAGCAGAGAAAGGGTTTGGCTAAATTCTAGTAACAAGAGTGATAAAAAGTATTTTTATCAGAGGCTACATTATGTTTTGGTCAATCTTTCCATTATAATTTCTCCTTTTCTACCTTTTATCTCAGAAGAAATGTATACAAATTTAACAGCTGAGAAGTCAGTCCATTTAGCTAAGTGGCCAAAGATAGGTAAATCGGTAATCAGTCAATCGGTTGAGCAGGAAATGGATCTCGCCAGGAAAGTTGTTGAAACTGGTCACGCCATAAGGAAGGCTTTAAATTATAAAGTAAGAATGCCATTAGCGAAGTTAGACGTTGAAGTCGAGGGAGAGTATGCAAATCTTTCTGAAGCAATCTGGGATTTAATTTTGGCTGAACTTAATATTAAAAACATAGTTGTGAATAAAAAAATAAAATATCCAAAAAAAGAGGTAAAGGTTTCAGTTAATAAGCTAAAGCAAGAGGGAGAATTGCGTGAAGTTTTAAGATCAATTCAAGCAAAAAGAAAAGACTTAGGTTTAAGGCCGACTGATAAAATTAATTTAACCGTTCCCAGGCAATTTGTATCTGAGCTGGACTTCTTAAGGAATAAAGTTATGACCAAAAAAATAAACATAGGAGATAAACTTAAAGTTGAAATATGATACCACTTCGCTAGCAAATCTAACGATTTGACAGCTACGCGGTATTAATAAATCTTAGACTAAATAAGATAATACCGCGAAGCTTTCAACTAGTATTTTCTAGTGAAAGTGAAAGTGGTATGAAAGAACTTCTCCTTCCCTCATTTTTTCTTTCTCTCATCGGCTTTTTCAATATTTTTGGCATCAGACAGAGTCTGGCCATAAATCAGATTTTCAATATTTCTGCCGGTTTTTTGGCTTTTTTCATTAGCAAAAAAATAAAAAGAATTTTTTTTGCTGTGAATGCTCAGTTTTTTTATTGGCTTTTGGTTATTTTTTTAGTCGTTACCTTCGTTATCGGTTTGGAAATCAAAGGTTCGAAAAGATGGATCGACCTTTACCTTTTTAACTTTCAAGCTTCGGAAATCTTTAAAGCCTTTTTCATTTTGTCGTTGAGTGAATTTCTGGTCAGAGATTATAGATTTGTCAACAAAATAAAGATTTTTTTATTGAGCCTATTCTATTTTTTAATACCGGCATTTATCATCTTCAAACAACCTGATTTGGGTAATGCGGCAGTTTATCTGTTTATCTATCTAATGCTTATAATTTTTTCTGATCTACCCAAAAAATATGTGCTCTACTTTTTTTTGTTTTTATTTCTAACGCTTCCTTTAGGCTGGTATTTTATGAAAGATTATCAAAGAGGTAGAATAATAAGTTTCCTAAATCCCCAGATCGACCAACAGGGGGCCTCTTATAATATGGTCCAAGCGATAATCACGGTTGGCTCGGGACAAGTAACAGGCAGAGGACTTGGGCTTGGGACGCAGTCGCGGCTTTATTTCCTGCCAGAAAATCATACCGACTTTGCCTACTCTTCGCTGGTTGAGCAGTTCGGTTTTCTCGGTGGACTGGTTGTCATCTTTTTATATTTTGTCATAGCTCTTTTCCTAATTAAGAAACTTTTGCTTTTTTATTTTTTAAAAGATCCCAGAGATAAAAAAAATTTCCTCTATCTTGTTGGTTTTTTATCCTATTTTATCTTTCAGGTCTTAGTTAATATTGGTATGAATCTAGGCATTTTTCCTATTACCGGGATAGCTCTTCCCTTTATTTCCTATGGCGGATCTTCCTTGGTGGCGGTGATGATAGGAATTGCTTTAATTCCTTAGATTAGCTTATAAATAGTATAAAAGACGCAGATAAAAGCTATAAATTAGAATAGAAAAATTAGAATATTTTTGTATAATATCTAAATGACAAAATTTGCAGTTGTTAAGGCGGGAGGAAAACAGTATTTGGTAAAGGAAAATGATGAGATTATTGTAGATAAAATCGAAGCAAAAGAAAAGGATAAATTAGAGCTTGAGAAACTAGCGGAGTTCAATGACGAACAGGTTAATCTTCAGCTAGGGACACCTTTATTAAAAGATAAAGTGAATGTTCAAGTGATTACTCAACTAAAAGGCGATAAAATAAGAGTAGCCAAATTTAAGGCAAAGGTGAGGTATAGAAGAGTTAGGGGATTCAGGGCGAGACTGACGAAGATAAAGATAACCAAAATATAATACGGATTACGGATCTAATTCGGATGATGCGGATACTCGGATTTTACAGATATATTTTTTATCCGCATATCTGTGGATCCGCATGAAATCCGTTGATCAGCATTACGTTAAAAATTGTAAATTTTTGAAATGGCTCATACAAAAGCACAAAAAGCGGTTTCAGGCAATCGAGACTCTAGGTCAAAACGACTGGGTGTAAAAATATACGGCGGTCAAAAAGTAAAACCCGGATATGTAATAGTCAGACAGCGCGGAAGCAAGTTTAATGCAGGAGTCGGCACTCAACTAAGTCGAGATTTTACGATTATAGCCCTTAGAGCAGGGGTAGTAAGATTTGGTCAAAAAAGAGGCGAAAAGTATGTCTATGTCAGCCAGTAAAATCGATGCCTTTAGGTGTGATAGATTTACACGGATTAAAAAATGCAAGATTTCAGCGAAGAAGACAAGTTGATTGAGTCTATAAAAAACGAGAAAGACATAATGAATAAAGTAAGATTGTTGACTCAATTAACCAAAACGAGAGAGGTGAAGGTGAAAGACATTGCCCAAAAGCTGGGAGTAAAATCTTCCTACGTTTGCCATCTGCTCCGCCTAAATCGCCTACCTGAAGCAATCATAGACGGTTATTACTCCGGCAATATCACACTTAGTCATTTATTTGTGATTTCACGCTTGAAAGATGCCAATCAGATGATAGGAGCCTACGAAAAGGTCTTAGCCGATTCTCTGACTGTAAAGTCCACAGAAGAAGTGGTAAGGGATATTTTGTATGGTATAAAAACTGAGGGAGATTATATCAGTCCGCAAGAAAAGGAAAATTTCATTCAACAAATAACCTCATTGAAAAAAAATCTTAATCTCAAAATAATCCAGACCAGAATTAAAAGCAAAATAATCTTAGAAATAAGAGGAAATCTAGAAAAGACCAGCAAGGAAGTTAGAGACCTGATGAAGAGATTTGAAATGTGGTAGAAGATAGGTTTGGAGTGATTCGGGATGCGGATTTTTGATAAAGCCCAATTTGCTAGCTGGAAAATAGCGAAAGAAAACTTCACCAATCACAGCTTCAATCGGTACAGGGCCAAACTCGCGGGAATCTGAGGAACGAGGTCTATTGTCTCCCATGACAAAGACCATGTTATCAGGAACATTGACAGGCTGACCTTCTTTGCTAAATCCTGACTCCCATAAATTCGTCGCAGCTGATATGTAAGGTTCAGTAAGTAGCTCATCGTTTAAATATAATTTGCCCTCCAAGATGACAACTTTATCGCCAGGCAGCCCGACGATTCTTTTTATGTAGTCGATGTCAGGATTTTTTGGCGATTTGAAGATAACCACATCACCCCGATGAGGAGAGCGAAATTTATAAGTAATTTTGCTGGTTAAGATATATTCGCCGGAATAGAAGGTAGGTTCCATTGAGGCGCCTTTTACCTGGTTTGGCTGCATGATAAAAAAGTAGACGACGATAAAAAGAGAACCAATGAAGACAATCGTCTCCAAGATATCCATGACAAAATCGATGAGCGCTTTTATAATCCCCATAAATTAAGATTGTAATGAAAATAAGCCTGGAAAACAAGAGATGATATAATAGATTTAAATGAGCTCGTAGCTCAGCGGTAGAGTGTTCGGTTCACATCCGAAAGGTCGATGGTTCAAATCCATCCGAGCTCACAGTATGTTAAACCAACAGCTACTTGATTACATCAAGCAACAGTTTGAGCAAGGCGCAACTAGAGAGCAAATAGAAAGCTCGCTTTTGGCAAGCGGTTGGCAGGCGCAAGATATCGAGGAAGGTTTTAATGCTCTTGCTATTCCTGCGATACCGTCTCAACTTTCTAATTTTTTGGCTAGAGTACCAAAGCTGATATGGATAGCTTCTGCTTTCTTAATCGGAGCAATGACATTAACAGGTGTAATTTATCTTTCGAAACAAACTTCACAATCAGCAAGGGAAAAAGTTTCGACTAATACCGCACGAGGAACTCGCGCAGTTAGCGAAGTTTTGGACTGCCGTGAGGATTTTCCATGTTTAATCCAGGCGGCAACTGATTGCAAAAAAGCCAAGGGTTCTTATTCGGCTACAGTAAATATCGCAGATATCAAACAGACGACCACTTCCTACTATGAGATTAAAGGCAGTGAAGCAGACAGATGCAGTTTTTACCTGCGGATTGAAAAGACCGATCTAGTATTCCCAACCAGCACTCCCCAAGAAGTGGTTGGTCAGCTAAATATGATTTACAAAAAACTTGAGGGAAGGGATGGAATCTGCAAATATAGCGTGGGTGATTTGACTTCGATGCTGATGAGGTGGGAGAAAGGTAATTTTGAAAGCGGTAATATCTCTTGCCGACTAACTCCCGAGGGAAATATCTGCAAAAGAGAGGGAGGCGATTTCGCAGTAGCCGAGTGTCAAGGAACTTATTTCGACCAACCATCGTAATAAATAATGCGAGAGATGAACGATAATTCAGTTGTTACTTAATGTTGACTAGTGAATAGGTATTGCATGGCTTGTCCTAAACCCCCTGATACTGATTCTGCCACCCAGCCAAATTGATCAAATTTAGTTGCAACAAAAAATTCTCCACCAGAAGGAAATTTAGTACTAATTCCATTTATTGGAAAACTTGGTGGAAATATATCTGTACGAGGAACTAGTTTTCTAACTTCACTAATAATATCTTTTGGATTAGGAGGACTACTTGATACAACAAAAATGTTACCTTCAAAATCCAGTATCCTCAAAAGTATAGCTAAGTGGGTACTATTAGGATCATAAAGTTTGCCAGGAATTTCATATGCAACAGGGATAAGATTTATATTTGCCCTTTCTGCTAATTTCAAAATATCTGTAGGCTGGATTTTCCAAGGCTGCAAATTTACGTTATAATCGTCATCTAATATAACTACATCAGCTTGTTTTCCTTTTTTACCAAATAAAGCCAGTTGAAACAAATCTGCAGCACTACCTGCCTGATAAATATCCCCGTGGATTAAAGAACCCGAAGAAAAACCATCTATTAATGCTTGAGTTGTAGCTTGAGCGTGATTTTCTTGGTCGTCGGCTATGACGGCGCAAAAATTTGTTGGGATCGATCTAATCTCTAATGATTTGGTCAATGCTTCATTCATTTGTAGACGGTTTTAAAACAACTAAAAACTGAGTCTAACTTTGATATGCGTGAAAACGGTCAGGTGGATTTATTATTTCTGACAGCATTATAGTAATTATAGCATACAGATAAGTAATTTAAATCATTACTTTAGTTAATAATAGATTGATAATGAGTTTTTAACTTGAATAGCAATTGAATAACCACAACAGTTCTTTTAATATTATTTCGATAATATGGAGGAAGCAAAAGACTGGTTGACTAAAATATTGCATCGAAAGGCTAAAGATAAATTAGGAACTGTTAGAGAGTTAGATGCCTTTAAAAGACTACAGGTCAAATTTGCTCAGGGCAATCCTAATGTAAGAGCTGGTTTAGGTCAATCTGATTTAACAGTAGGGGACTTGGTTGACATAGTGCATTTGTATGCGGTTAGTTCAGGATCCCAAACACAGGGAAGATATCGCGAGATAGTACAAATGCTGGGAGGTCTTTCTGCTAATCAAAATTTGGAAGAGACAGTAAATTCAGAATTAGCAAAATTAAATAGCGTAAGCGCGGATCCTAAAGATTTAGATAGAGAAAATCCTTTGTATTCAATAGCTGTGGATTTAAGCTTAATTGCAAGTGACAATCCTTTTGAATTAACTCATTATCCCGGTGGATTAAAGATTGCAGAACTAATTGAGCAAAATAAACAACCTAAAGGTATGTATACCTTAGTAGTACACGATAGACAACAGAAGACAGAAAAAGCTAAACCCATAAAGCAAGCGTTTGAAGAAGTCGGCCTTCCTGTTAGAAGCAATATTGGGTGATTTGACTACTTAAGGATAAGACTATTCTTAATCTAGACTAATTGCATTTTTAGATTATAATATCAATTAAATTTAAATGTTCTTATGTATGGAAAATAAAATTAGTCACAGGATGGAATATTTGAAGAAATGGCAACGCATTTGTGCAGCTTTAGCAATTGGTTTTACTACTTTTGGATCGGTAAGGACAATTGAGCATCTTTTATCACCTGAAAAAGAGACTCTGGCTGACTACTTTCCGGTTATATTATTGTTTGGAACTGGGCTATTTGATCTTGCCAACTATTTTATTTTTGCGGGACAGAGAAAGAATTTGGAAAAATTGATAGAGGAATTTAAGAAAGAAAGCTTGTTCTTAGATCATCTTGGCCCAACGCATATAATCTATAGTCGGCCACTTGAAGAAAAAAAGGAAATGTAAAATAGTTGTTAAAGTAGGTTAATCTATCAATGTCAGATTATTTAACGCCAATTCCTCGTAATGAACTACTTAAAACAGGTGGCTCGTTTACTTTGGAGCAACTAATTGATTTAAGTTATGGTCCAGCTGATATTGAAGGAAAAAGTCCAATTTTATTAGTCAGCGAAACTGCGCTCGTCAGACCTTTACCTCTCAAGTTATTAACTACAGCCCAAGCGTATTTTAAACGAACTCCTAATTATCTAGATTATTTAAGTCTTTTGTATGCGGGTTTTGAAATTTATAGAGTACCGGCTAGCCGAGATCCGTTTATAGCACCACTTGTTAAAGTAGACGGCGTATGTGAAATTCCAGAACCAGCCTATGCAGCGTGGGATAGTCGGGAACAAATTTTGAGTTTAGCTTGGTTAGTAAGCGATTTTGATATCCAACGCGACAGTGTGGTGACTATCATTGAGGAAAATAAAAAAACTGAGATAGACTTCGCAAGCGGTCAAACAAGAGAAGAGGAAATCAACCGATTTAGGGCATTTCCGAATCAATATATAAAATTTAATATTCCTTCATTAGACGATGTTAGATTAATTAGTATGCGCGGTTGGCAAAGTTGGGTAATTGAGGGATTTGCGAGAAACCTAGAAAGGGCAATAAGAGATTTAAGAAGAAGTGCTAGAGAGGACGATATTAAAAGGCTGGTTGGGTATTTAAATCGTTATACAGGTCTTGGCTATCGACTTCCAGTTCTTCGCTATGCAAAGGAGGACGAGAGGCCAAATGCGAGTAATTTATTTTATTCGAAATTTGACAACTACACAGCAGAAATCTAGTCTTCAATTTGCTTTTTTGGTATTCTAACACAAGCTATCATACGGAACCTGTTTACGAAGTGATCTTATTTAAAGATTTTCCTAGTTTAAATTGAACAGGAATATAAACAAGTAGACTAATTATAAGGAAAAAAAGAGGAAAGCCAAAATTGGCAAAATTCCAGGTTGTGATGGTTAGCAAAGTCAACAATCCATTTATTGAATCTGCCAGCCAAGGCCAAGCGCTTTCGGTTTCGGGGAATTTATAGGCTTTTGCGATTGTTGGGACATAAGCTAAACCGTCTGAAATGATACTAAAAAATATAGCAATGTTTCCTACTTTAGTCACCTGCCAGAGTACCAGTCCAATTAGAGAAAGTGCCCCACAAGTTAAATCAAATCTATTTAATTTCCAGTAAGCTTTCCTATTTAAATATGAGGCAAAAAATATTGCCAGAGGAAATATTCCTACACTTAGGGTCATGAGTGATTGCAGTCCTACACCTTGTTTGATTTCGGCTGCAAATGCGATTATAGGAGCCAAGGACCATAAAAAGTATGAAACCTTGTTTGGTTTTATTTTGCCTCTGATCACATTAATAAGATAACTTAAGGCCCCAATTGCGGAAAGAGTCACGCCAACATAAACCAGATTTTGATTCAGCATATCTCGAGTATAGCAAACGACGTAATAATATAAGCGGAGGTTTACTTGAGGCTAGAAGTAATGATAATTATTTACTGGCCTTTTTGTCCCAGTTGGGATACGAAGTCACGCAATTTTTCAAGACCTGAACGGAATTTTGATTTTCTGAAATAGGAATAATATTTTTTTCGAGATATAGGACTAGCTGTACTTATCAACTGAGCGATTTGCAATAACTGTTCAGGTGTAAATCTTGAAAGCAAGTCAACTTCTCGTTCGCCAACTGCTTCAGGCATTTTCGTCGTTTCTAAAAATATGAGATTTTTTATTCCAGAGTCATCTCTATAATTTATAGAAATGAATAATCCATCAGGATCAGGAGATTCTGGTAATCCTATAGAAGCTAAATTGATTACACCTAGACCCGGAGCGGAAAAAAATGCTTCATATGTTCGTGCTTTATCCGCTATCTTTAGGACAGCAGTTGTCTCAGTCTGGTTTGCCACCAAGCTGACTTGAGCTACTCTAACAAGATCACTTATTGCAGCAGTTCGCGTTTGAATTTCCAATTGAGAGAAGCTCTGAGCCATTTCATTTCTTGCTGATAAAGTTTCAAGAGCAGCGTGAGGCATTTTGGAGATATTATAATAGTATATATTTAAAAGTCAAGCTAAATGGGTTTATACGATAGGCTATTTTGCTTCTATACCCAGTCTCTCAGCTGATATTAGAATTATTTCAGCGAGGGGGAGATTGTTTTTTGAGAGTTCGTCTTGAGCTTTTTGGAGTTATCCTGCATTTGAGAAAGAGACATTGCTTTGGATTTAAGGGGTAGGTATTACAGCAAGAGCTTGCGCCATTATTGGACAAGTAGAGCAGGCTTTTGCTAGCAATTCTCCCTCAGGAATCTGTATATCTTCGAGAGATAATGTAGATGGTTGAATAGGAAAATTGTAGCGGGCCATTGTGCAGGCGCCTGAATTAGGTTGTATAGGGCTTCCTGTATCATTTAAATCTTGCTGAACAGTCCAGCAAAGAAGAACTTTTTTTCCTGCATCTGATATTAAATAAGCAAACTGTTGAGGTGTTAGTTGATTGCTGACTTTCTCTACCACTATAAGACTTATTAACTTACAACCACAGGGAAAATATAAGGATTATCAGGTTTGGTACCAGTCAAGGCTCGCCAGATCATATCCGGATCTAAAGAATTAGGGCTAACATGACGAAGATTAAATGAAATCCTACCAATTCTTCCTGTTGTTTGCCCATTTGGTAGATCGATATCATAGTCAAGACCAGATTCTACGCAAATTCGTCTTAATTGATCATCATTCGCCAAATAATAAAGCCCCTGATCTTGTCTATCGATAGCTGCTTTGATAGTTCCGTCTTTGCTCTCTACCCATAACCGCCTCAAAGCATCAATTGGTATTAAACCTTCCGACTTTAACTTATTTAAATAATCAAAATTAAGTAACATGAAAACAAGTTGAGTATGAGTCCATTTACGCCCAAGATATAAAGCTTTACTTGATATACTAGTCTCATCTATTTGACCCGATCTAACAGGAATTGTAAGCCCAGATTCTAAGAAAATATCATTCAAGAAAATCTTGGTAGTAGCACCCGAGGGCTTATCATGATAGTTTTGAGTTATGAATTGGGGTTTCCAAGCAACCGAATATGGTGATTCAGTATTGAAATATGTTACGGCATTCAATACACCAGCTGTTGTTATAAAAGTTGCTGTAAAACGTTTTTGTAAACGATCAGTTGGATCTGGTAGACTTACTGGACGATGGGATTCTTGTTGAAGAAAAGCACTCAACTTTTCAAAAGAAGGGAAGAGATTCGCGGTATTAAGGACTTTTTCTGACATGTTAACGAATTATAGCATAATGATAATCAAAATTAAACTTTTTCAGAAAGAGTCACGTTAACATAAACCAGATTTTGATTTAGCATATCTCGAGTATAACAAAAGACGTAATAGGATAAGCGGAGGATTATTTGAGGCTAGAAGTAATGATAATAATTTACTCGCCTTTTTGTTCTAGTTGGGATACGAAGACGCCTAATTTTTCAAGACCTGACCGGATTTTTGATTTTTTGAAAAAAGAGTTATACCTTCTTCGAGAAATAGGATTAGCTATTCTAATTAGTTCACCGATTTGCTGTAGCTGTTCAGGTTCAAATTCCCAGTTATCTAGAACATCCTGTAGACTAATTACTTGAGGCGACTTCGGTAAATCTAAAAAAATCTACAAGACTTATAATTTCTCCAGTATCAGCTTTATAATGCAGGGAAATAAATAGTCCATCAGCATTAGGAGTTTCTGGCAATCCTACACAACCTATTTTGATTACACAAAAGTACTGAAGGGAAAAATATGCGTCAAATATCCGAGACTGATCCGGTAGTCTTTTTATCTTAGCAGTTAGCTCGGTTGGATTTTCCACCAACCGACCATGAGCTACCCTAACAAGATCGCTTAGTCCTTCAAATCGCGCTTCAATTTCCGAAGTAGGAAATGTCTCGGGTTTTATGCTTCTTCTTGATAAAGATTCAATATCTACCTGGTGAGTCATTTTAGGGCTATTATAATAGTATATATTTAAAAGTCAAGCAACAATGGGTTTATACGATAGGCTATTTTGCTTCTTTACCGTTCATTTAGCAGGTTAGAAGATAATTTTTTGCGATAAAATTCTTAGTTTTAGTTATAGAAACTTTACTAATGATAAATTTGATCTTGACAATTTAGTCCAATCGATTAATCGATTGGACTATTAAACATCAAGAGCTTTTCTTTCTTCTTTCCTTCTTTTATGCTCGTGTTTTAGCTGCCAGTGACCGATTTTTACTCCTGGCTGGATAAGAAGATCGCTAAATATATCGTCAATGAATCCTAATATTTTTCCTTTTGAGATTATTCGTCTTATAATTTGAATAGATTCCGTTTCTTTTTCATAAAAAAGTAGGGAATATTTAGAAACAGTGGATTTAGATACTTTTAGATAATCTGCAATTACACTACTAGTTAAGCCTTTGGTCAAAAGATATATTATGGCAATTCTTTTAGAGATCATTATTTGCTCAGGAGGAGAAATGAAATCGGTGATAATTAACAAAAAATTGTCTTTGTTGGCTGAGCGTGAGAGTAATTCAAAGAATAATTGATACAACTTTCTTAATTTTTCCTTATCTAAGTATTGTTTCGATAAATGTACCATAATTGTGAAAAGTCCAATCGATTAATCGATTGGACTTTTGAACTGTAAAATTATAATTATCATATTAGATTATCTAATTTCTTTACCTAATCTTTCGGCGGAATAAAGGAGAATTTCTGCCAAAGGTAAATTGTTCTTAGATAATTCTTCTTCGGCTTTTTGCAGTTTTTCTTGCATTTGAGAGAGGGAAACTGCTTTTGACAAAACATTTACACCTTTACTTTGTTGGCTGATTAGGTAAGTTTCTAGCTCTTTATACTGGTTTTGCGAGCTAGAGAGTTTCTTTTCCAGATCTTGACGTTTGGGTAAATATCTTTCCTGAATAGAGGCTTTTTCGTAAAGGTTTTCGAACTGTGTTAACGCACTATATAACTTATTTTTACAGATTAGGGAGGCCCTTTTTCTCAGGTTGAAGATATCGCTATGAGACTGCAAAAGAGGCGATCTAAGATAAGAAAATATTTTTTTGAGGATAGTTTCAATTGAACTACCACAGTCTTTTTTAAGATTTGTTAACCTTTTGATTAGCAGTCTAAAAAGTAATGGAAGATTTTTTTGATTGACAGGAAAGTCCTGAAGATTTTCCGGATCAAAAGCAATAGTATAGCTGTCTGTCTGAAGCATTGGAAAAATTTTATTTATTTCTCCATCGATCTCAAACCACCTGTCATCGTTATCTGCAATTTGTCCAACTATTACAGTGTATTGGCCGCCAGGATATTTTCCCCTGACTTTTAGTTCATAGTCGCCGGCTGGGGCATTTTCAATAAAGATCAGTCCGTCTTGTTCTTCGTATCGTTGGCCAAGAAAATTAACTTCCATTATAGCTGGAGAAAGGAGTGCAAAAATAAGAGCAGGCGAGATTTTAGTGGAAGCACCTTCTCTGATCTGGCTTTGGCTATAGGGGATAGTTAATTTATCTAAAATTGTGCTGATGGATTGATTTTTATAGATTATTTCTCCGTGGTCTAGTGAAAGCGTAACCTGATCATTGCCTGCCAGAGCGCTATTTAAGCTAATAACATTGTCACCCAAAGAATTACGCTTCTCGATGGGTCTTCCATCTGGATAGTTGCCTAATAGGATGTCTAAAAAAGTCCTTGGGATAACTTTGTAGCCAAAGAGCGTATTGTTGCCTTTGTCTCCGGCTAGCGTGGACAACTGCGGAAAAAGCTGCGGAAATCCAGATGAATAATTTAATAGTGTATCGTTTTTAATTTTCATATATTGTAGGGGGATTGAGTTTTCCTGCTTGTCGAGCAAAAAATCATAGATAGGAAAAAGATCTTTAGCAACCGGGATGACACTGTTTGCTGTTTGTCTATCGGTTTGGAAGCCACTTCTGTTTATCTGAAGGATAAGTTTTTGCATAAGCCAGATGACTGTATTGTCTTTATCTAGTTCGCCAGCTTCGACCAGTTTATAGGTTTTTGCCGTACCAAGATGGGGCGAACCTGCCGTGACTATTTTGTCGACCAAATCCGTTTCGTATTTTTGTATATATATTCTTGATACCAGCCCACCCAGTGAGTGACCGACCAGATCAATTTGGGTATTTGCCAGGTTGTGATTGATTCGAAAATTCTTGAGATCTTCGGTAATTTTTTCGAGGTTTTTTCTCCAGTCGTAAGCAAAGATGAAGAAGTCTTGATTTTTAACATAACCTAAGTTTTCTAGAGTATGGATAAGGCCATTGTATTCTTTGACGAAAGGCAACAGTTTCCACTCGTTCTGTGAGACTTTTTTATTATGGAGCATTGCTTCTTTATTCCAGGAAGCCATATGGCCATGGACGATTATTATTTTTCTTTTGCGAGGATTGGGGGTAGGCGTAAGCGATGGAGTTGGAGTTGAGGTGGGTTGGTTGTTTGAGGTTGCCAGGCTTAATTTTATACCGTCCTGATAGAAACCAGAATAATAAAGGTAGAGCATATCTTGTTTGTCGAAGACAGAGGGGCCAAGTATCGGCTCGGGAAGAACCGTCTGAAGATTTAACCAGGTCATAGAACAAGATAGATTGTTGGAAGATTCTGCCTGTCTTACTCCAAGGGGGGATTGGAAAAAAAGATAATATTTTCCGTCTTTTGTTAATATGTGCGGCCCGTCGCTTACCTCCGATGTTATCGGATTATTTGAGCAGCGCTGCCAGGTATTTCCATCGGATGAGGTAGCCATACAGATTCTAAAACCTTGACTCCCCCAACAGAGATAAAAAAGGTAATACGAACCATTCTCATAGATAACCGAAGGTGAAGACACGGCGCTTGATTCCAAACTACCAGATGGTTGTAAGACTAATTGACGTGAGTTTGGATCAAAGTTTACTCCGTCGGATGAATCTATACTGTAGATTTTAAAATTTTGGCTGCCGACGTTCGTTGTGGCTACGAAAAATAAAGTATAACCGCTTTGGGTTTTTAAAATTGCTGGATCGTGATTGTCAAAACTCGGATAGACGTCAAGTAGATTTTGTCTAATCCAGTTTATCCCATCATTAGAGGTCGCGTAGACGATTTTGTACTGAGAACCGGTTGCGCTGGCATACCACATTTTAAATATTCCATTATCAAATATAACCGAAGGTTGATATTGGGCGGCTTCGTTCCAGTTGGGAAAGTTGTTTGTGAGGGGAAGAGGATTGTTAAGTGATTTTATAAAAGGCGCAAAAGCATGTGTTGGAGAGACGAAAATTAGAATAATGAAAAAAAATAACAAGAAGAGAATTTTTCTAAACATTAAGATCTGTTTATAATCTATCCGAGACTAGATCAATGGATTATATGCTACAAACAGGCTATTTTTTCTTTATATAAAGCTCCAAGATGCTGCCTTTGTTACCCAGGTTTAAAAGGGGAGTAAAAAGAGGAGAGAGGAATTTGTCAAAAAGCATATATTTAAAATCCGAAACACCTCCCTTTTTATTCCCCTCCTTAATAAGAAGAGGATTTGAAGAGTGGTCTTTATTTGAATTTTGGTAATTTGTTATTGTTCCGGATTTCATGCTCAAAATTTTGAATTTCTTTTTTATTATTCCCATTAAATGTTCTGGATAGCTATAAGTGGAGAATTTTTCGATTTTAAAATCAGGGATATTCTTTAAAATTTTTTGAAAAGATTTTAGAGAAAAAATCCATATATGATCGGGAGGAGTTAAAAAAGTATATTCATATTTCTCGGTGTTGAAAAGGTGGCTGTCTAGATTTGGAGTCTCGATATATAAAATTCCCCCAGGGTTTAAGAGTTTTATCGCTTTATAAATGGTTTCGTGGGGATTTAAAATATGTTCTGTGGTGTGAATTAAGGTAATAAAATCAAATTTTTTATTTTTATTAAGTTCGTAGTATTTTTCAAAAGTTAAATTTTTTATGATAATTTCGATTAAGTGTTTAATCGAAATAGTAAAAAGAGTTTTCGACGGTTCTATTCCAAAAGCACTTATTCCAAGCTTGATTGCTTCGTCTAAGAAGTATCCATAGCCTGAACCAATATCAAATAAAGTTTTTCCTTTGAGATTTAGGTTCATAAGATTTTTTAAGATGACTTTTGCTCTTTTACGGATTAATTTTTCGTTTAACTCACCGGCTTTATAATTAAAATACTTTTTATAGTAATGGTTTATTTGTTTTTGAGTTGGTTTTGGATGAAGAAAAAGAGTATAACAACTAAAGCATAAATAGTAACTATATTTACTTAATTTGTGAAAGTATTCGGTTCTTACATAATTGCAAATTTCACATATAGGCATGGAGGAATTATCTTAAGTGGAATGCTATTTGTCTGTGGATTATAATCTACAAAATAAGCTTATTGGATTGATTTGACGAGATAAATATTACGATATACTCATTTAAAGATCAGAAGGATTTAAAAAGAATCTGGATGGGAATTTCAGCAATATAAAAAACGACTTACATAGAAAAATTTTAAAAGCGATATTTTTCACCTTTTTTATTCCGATTTATTTTATTTTCAGGAAAATTATTTGGAAGTTGAATTATGGGTGATTGATTTTTGCGATTTTAAGAAGGAGTGAAATGGTATAATAGATTGTTATGGCAGAAGAATCTGTTGGAAGACCCTTAAGAGAAATGGAACCGGGAAGCTATCTGGTTAGCGGTCGTCTTAGTTGCTCGGCAAATAGCGGTGTAACTATCGGTAGTATTGGAAGATTTAGGGTGAGGTGTCATCCTGATCAAGAACTTCAGGAGGCTGTGGGAGGATTACTAGATATGGAATATTGGCGGAATGTAGTACATGCAAAACACTACTTTTTATGTAAAGAACCTGATCCAGAAAGACACGCTGTTTATATAACAATTGATCTTTTAGGCAGGGAAATTCCTTCTGGATTTTTCTCAACCTTTCAAGTACTAACTCCCAGGAGAATGTCTTTTTAAAAGTATTAGTGACTCTTATTTTCCGACAAATAAAACTACATTGGGAAGATCGCGGCCGGGGCCGACTTTGTAGCCGCCTGCCCAAAGTGCGGTGGAGCCGCCGTCGTCTAAGTTAAGAGCACTTTGGATCCCCATGGTGGCTAGGACTTTGGCAGATTCGCCAACCGTGGCATTGTGGACAACTCCAATATAGGCGGTTGAGCCTGATGCGCCGACGAAACTTCTGCCGCCTTTGGCGCCTTCTTTTGCTTGATCGCTACCTCCGAAGACACTTTGTCCGCCTGAGACTAGAAGCGGTCTATTGGCTATCACAGCATCAACGCCGGTATCCCGGCCCCACTCAAGGGACTGGCCAACAAAACGGGCTGAAGAACCGGAAAAAATAACCGCAGGTACCGAGCTATAGACATTATTGCCAGAATTAAAGTAAACCTTATTTTTGTTCATCAGCAGGGTATCGAAGGTATTGGTTTTCCCCGCACAGCTTGGATAGGAGGCAGGACAAAAGTAGCTTCCGTTTATGCCGGCGAAGGCGCCATTCTTGGATACATAAGCTGCCAATGGTAAGACAGGGCAGTTGTCAGCGCAATCCCCGTCTGAAGCGGTGTCGACGATCACTCTGGTTGAATTTAGATCAGCTGTGACAATGTCGACTAAAAATTCACCCAGGTCTGTTGCGACTACCTGACGGCTGTAGCCAGATGAGGGAGGAGTATTTTGGGTTGGGACATTTTGGGGAATGACAAAAGAGGCGATAACTTTATTTTTTTCCTCAACAATTTGAGTTGTAAAGCTTTTGAGATCAGCTTCCGCCGAGGAATAGTTTCTTTGAGAAAGAAGAGTCAGGATATTGGCAAAAGTTTTATCAAAATCCTGAGTTTTTTTGCTGACTGCTTTGAGGTCCAAAAGTTTTTCGTAAGCGCCAACTGCCTGGTCATAGGTTGTTTCGATGGCTTTAATGTCAGCTTCGAGATTCTGATTGATCAAATACTGGTCCTGGCTTTTGAGGTCTTGGAGCTCTTGATTGATCTTGGCTAATCTGTCTTTACTGGATTTATTTTCCCGGCTGGCTGCCTGAATCTTTGTTGTCAGGCGCCTATTGTTGGTATCAAGACTATTATATAGCCGGTAGCTTAAAATAAAGCCCGAGGAAGCCAAAATTAGAAGTAAACCTACGGTTAGGCGTAAATGACGGAAAAGAAAATTTTTTGAACCCATAGTCTTAGTTTAGCAAAAAAATAGAGATGTCAAGGTATAATAGTTTGATAATGAAATCTAAATTATCACTTCTGATGATCACAAAAAACGCAGAAGAGCTTTTGGCTAAAAGCTTAGAATCTTGTCGGGGACTGGTTGATGAAGTTATTCTGGTTGACAATCGTTCGACAGATTCAACTTGCGATATAGCTAAAAAATATGGAGCCAAAATATATCTGAATAGCGAGCAGGATTTGGGGAAACAGAGGGCATTTGGATTAAAAAAAGTAACTAATGAGTGGGTACTGGTTTTGGATGCGGATGAAGTTATCTTAGAAGGATTAAGGAGAGAGATTCTACACTTAAAAATTTCCAATTTCCAATTTCCAATTTCCAAACAAGTTTCAAATTCCAATTCTCAAACTTCAAATTATTCTGGATTTTATATCCCATTTCAAAATCACTTTCTTGGCAGACCGGTCAATTACGGCGGAGAAAATTACAAGAAGCTTTGGTTGTTTAGAAAAGATGCTGTAGCAATTGAACCGGCCCAAGTTCATGAAGAATTTAAGCTGAAGAAGGGAAGGCCGGGCGTATTAAAGCACAAGATTTTCCATTATTCCTACCGTTCGCTTAGACAGACTTTAGGGAAATTTAGCGATTATGCTATCAGGGAAGCCAGACAGAAAAGCAAAAAGGGAGAGAAAACAAGTCTAAAAAAAATAATTCTCTATCCAATGCATATGTTTTGGGCGAGATTTGTTGAGGATAAGGGATATAAAGACGGAATCTTTAGAATCCCATTGGATTTGGGATTTGCCTATATGGAGTTTTTAACTTATTTTCTAATGTTATTTATTAAAAATAAAAAAGAGTCATCTTTTTAAATCAGATGCTGAAACGAGTTCAGCATGACAAATAAAAGCAAATATGAAAATCGGATTTATCGTAGTTTTATATAAAACCCCAGACAGCGAGATAGCCAGATTAGAGAATGAGATTATTTCTTTGCGATTTAAAGATTTTAAGATTTATTTTATCGATAATACAAAAAATAACCATGGTTATGGTGAAGGGGTAAATAAAGGAATTAAAAAAGCATTAATTGATAAATGTGGCTTGCTAATTGTAGCTAATCCTGATATCTCTTTAAAAAACCTAAAAGCAAAAGATATGCTTGAAGCCGGGAAATATTTCGACCTTTGGGGATTGTCGATGAAAATGCATAACAGATTATATTATGGTGGAGAGATTGACAAAATAAAGTTGAGCGGGGGACTAATCGAGGTAAAACCTAGGCAGAGACTGGTTGAGTCAGACTTTGTTTCAGGATCTTTAATCTGCCTTAAAAAAGAGGTGATCGATGCGATTGGCTATTTTGACGAGAGCTATTTTATGTATTATGAAGACGTCGACTATTGTCTTCGAGCCAGGCAAGCGGGACTGCGGGTTGGTATAGATAGTAAAACTAGTTACAGCCATTTTGAGCTATCTAGAAATAATCCTAAAAAAGAACTCCTGCTTTCGCAGGCTAAAGAGAAATTTTTTAATAAATATGCAAAATTTTGGCAAAAAATCTACGTATTTGTCGTTGACAGGCTGCTGAAACCCATTCGACAAGCTCAGGGTAAACGCACTCAGGAAGGGGGAAAACCCCAAGCGAGGTTTTTTGTCAATTTCTTAAGCCTTAACGCCTCATCCTGGCTAAACAAATTTCTGAATTTTATCCTGTTTATTTTTTTAGTTAGATACTTAAAGCCAAACGACTATGGAATATACGCCCTTGTTTGGGCTCAAGTATCGATCTTTTCTTCGGTAGTGGATTTGGGAACCACTTCCTACGGTATTGTCTATCTTCCCAGCGAAAAAAAAGAAAAGTTTGTTTCGATGTTTAATCTTAGACTGATTATTGCTATTATTATTTTTTTTCTGACTATTTTGGCAGGATTCATTATGTTTAAGAAAAATTACCGGATAGTAGAATATATCTTTCTTACCTCTTTTGTAATTTTTTCCAACATGGCATCGGGAAGTTATTTGATTAAAAATGCACTACAGGGATCTATTTACAAGTCTTCTATCGTTTCGAATGTTTTTAACCTGATTCTTATACTTTTTTTAAGTCTTTCGCTTTTGACTTTTAAGTCGTTGCCGACTCTTTTTATTTTAATCTTCTTTTTTTACAACCTCTATGCCTATATAAATTATCTTCTGATCAAAAAGGATTTTAAACAATTTTCTTTTAAAATAGACTTGAGGAGCTGGAAGGAGTTTATCAGAAAATCGTACATCTTTGTCTTGATCGGATTCTTAGCCGGATTGTATTTTAAAATCGATATTTTTTTGCTGCAGATTTTGAAAAACAACACAGATGTTGGCATTTACTCGGCTGGATATAAGTTTTTTGAAGCTACGCTTATTTTTGCGGCTAGTTACAATATCACAAGAACTCCGATATTTGCCAAACTGGCCAAAAAAAATTTTAATTTACTGGTTGCGACATTAAAAAAAGACTTGCTATTTCTCACAATTTTGGGATTGGCTGCCTCTTTAGCTATATTTTGGCTTTCACCTTTACTTTTACCTTATTTTTTACAAGGAAATTATCTGCCAGCTATCAAAGTATTACGTATCGTAGTTTTTGCTCTGCCCCTTATTTTGATCAGTTCTGTATTTCTTAACGCGATGTATGTTTTAAAAAAGGCGCATCTTATAGTCCTAATTTTTCTTTTTCAAGTTTTATTGAATTTTTTACTCAATCTTATTTTTATCCCAAGCTATTCTTATACTGCCTCAGCCTATATTACGATTCTTTCCGAGATTTTTAACGTGGTATTGTTGTCTGTTGGTTTTTATTTTATAGGTAGGAACTATGAAAATATCAGTTGATGCTGGAGCGCTTTGTGTCAAAAAAATATTGAGGTTTGGCAATTATTCCTTCACCAGGTTCTTGCTGGAGGCTATGCAAAAATATGACCGGCAAAATGAGTATTTTGTCTATTCTTTTTGTCAAAAGCCCCTCTGGCTTAAGTCAAATAAAAAAATGCAGTTTAAAATACTGCGACCTAAAACGCTCTGGCTTTCGACACGCGTAAGCTTCGAGGAGATAAAGCAGAAAAAGGACATTTTTTTAGCCTTGAATCAGGCAATACCTTTAAAAACTCCAAGCCAGGTTATTGCTTTTTCACACGGCTTATCTTTCTTATTCTTTCCGCGATTTTATCCTGACTCTTATTACTCGCTTAAGGATCTCTTAAGGCCAATGGTTAAGAAGTCTCGCTATGTGGTTGTATCTTCCTGGCGAGTAAGAAAGGAGCTAAAGAAGCTCTTCCCCAACTTTAAAGATTTTGAAGTAATAAGCTATGGTGTGCCTTTTGATATGCTGAAACATCAGGCATCGACTAAGAAAAATTATTTTTTGTTTGTAGGCATGAATCATCCGATAAAAAATATTGAATTTTTATTAAAAGGCTTCAAACAGTTTAGACAAAAAAAGCGGTTTGCCAACTTTAAGCTGTTTTTGATTGGGAATCTGGAGGGTTTGGAGGATAAGGATAATAATATTTATGCCTACTCAAATATCGCAAGGGAGAGTCTTCGAAAGCTGTATGCCCAGGCTACGGGGTATTTGACGACATCTCATTACGAAAGTTTTAATTTCCCGGTGCTTGAGGCGTTGTCGCAGAATTGTCCAGTGATTGGAGTAACTTCCGCCATTATTCCTGAATTTAAAGAATATGTACACGAGGTTGATAATTTAGACGAATTTGTGGAAGAGATGGAAAAAACTGCTCAGGGAAAGATAACTAAAGAAGTAAGAGACGAAGTTATAAAAAGATTTAGCTGGGAAAAATATATAACTAAATTAAAAAAGTTATATGAAAGTATATAGAAGTTGTTTCTAAAAGAAATTCGATACCTTTTTTTGTTATGAAGTTATCGATTTAGCAAAGTAGATTCTGTCAGATTTTTCCTTCCCACAAGTGCTCGAACCAGCGTCAGGCTGGAAAAATTCTGCGCGCTTGCGGGACCCCTTCCAAATCTGTCACCTACTTTGCTTCATCTTATTTGAAATTAGTTTTATGATTAAAGTCTGCTTGGTTCGAGGCAAATATCTTAATAATTTTGAAGGGCAAAATTATCTATTTAATCCTAAAGAGATTAAACTGACGGCTGCATCTACTTACTTTCCCATTCATCGTCGGTATCTTTTTCCAGTCAGGAAGTTTTTGAGTCCTGCGGACTTTCCCTGGTTTAGTCGAGGAGTGAAATATCTTGGCAACAGACTCTTGGGGGATGCGCAGGCTCTTTTAGGTTTAGAAAAAGTAGCTAATCAGTTTGATATTTTTCACAGCGCCGACCCGCATTATTACTATAGCTATCAACTGGCAAAATTACGTAAAAAAAACCTGATCAAAAACTTAATTGTAACCTCTTGGGAAACAATTCCATTCAACAACGAATCTTTAGAAAGAAAAAAAGAGATAAAATATTTTACCATCACCTGGACGGATCATTTTATCTGCTATACGGAAAAAGCAAAAAGCGTTTTAATAAAAGAAGGAGTAAGACCAGATAAGATATCGGTAGTTCACCTAGGAGTTGATTTAAATAAATTCTACCCGGCAGTTAAAGATAAAAAATCAAAAAGTAAAAAAATTACCTTGCTTTTTGTGGGCAGATTAGTTAAAGAGAAAGGGATTGTGGATTTATATGAAGCATTTAAAAATCTCAAATCTCAAATCTCAAATCTCAAAAGCAAAACTAAAATCTTAAAACTTAAAATAGTAGGTGATGGATCATTGCGAGATTACTTACAAAATCAGATTAGACTTGATAATTTTATCAATGAGATAACAATTGAAAAACAAAATTATGAAGATATTCCAGAAGTTTATCAGGAGTCGGATATACTTGTTTTACCTTCCAAAAGAAGCAAGTCGTGGGAAGAACAGTACGCAATGGTTTTGGTTGAGGCGATGGCGTCTGGTTTGCCTATAGTTGCTTATGATACAGGTGCAATTTCAGAAGTTGCCGGAGAGGCAGGTATTTTAATTCCTGAAGGAAATATTGAAAAATTAGCAACTACAATTAAGCAATTAATTGAGGTGGACAGTTTGAGAGCCAAACTTGGTAAAATGGGAAGAAAGAGGGCTGAAATGATGTTTGACGCGAGCAAGTCAGCTAAGAAAATAACTGAAATTTATCGAAGAATTGTTAATAGTTAATTGTTAATTGTTGTGAAGTTAACTGCAATAATTTTGACAAAAAATGAGGAGAAAAATATCGAAAGATGCTTAAAATCGGTAGATTTTTGCGATGAAGTTATTGTTGTAGATGATTTTTCAGAAGATAAAACAGTAGAACTTGTTAATAAAGTTTTTAAAGTTCATAAAGTTGATAAAGATTATAAAGTTTTTCAGAGAAAATTAAATAATGATTTTGCTATGCAGAGAAATTTTGCCATGGAGAAAGCGTCGGGAGAGTGGGTGTTGTTTATCGACGCAGATGAAGAAGTGACGCAGGAATTGAAGAATGAAATCTCTCGAGTCATCCTGAATTCATTCCTTCGAGCTCAGGACTATAGCTTGATTCAGGATCTGAATCAGATTCCGAACCAAGTTCGGAATGACATAGGCGCCTACTATCTTAAACGACGTGATTTCTGGTGGGGGAGAGAACTTAACTATGGAGAGACAAGTAAAGTTAGACAGGTTGGACTAATCAGGCTGATAAGAAAAAATTCCGGAAAATGGGAAGGAAAAGTGCATGAAGAATTCAGAATTAAAAATTCAGAATTAAAAATTAAGTTACTAAATAATTTTATTAATCATTATCCACACCAAAATGTGAAAGAATTTTTAGAAGAGATTAACTTTTATAGCACGTTGAGGGCAAGAGAAATGCGGGGTCAAGGGAAAAACTCTAATATTTTTGAGATTATTTTCTATCCTCTTTTGAAGTTTTTGCTTACCTATATTGTCAAGTTGGGTTTTCTGGATGGGTCAGCTGGTTTTGCTTACGCTTTTTTTATGAGTTTCCACTCTTTTTTGGTTAGAGCGAAACTGTATCGACATAAAACATGAAATTTCTTTTTTATTTGAGTTTTTCTCTTTTATCCTTAGGACAGCTGACAAGAATTTCCTTTTTTGGACAGCAGATAAATATTTATCTATATGAGATATTGGCCATATTTATCTTATTGAACTTTTTAATTAAATATGGTTTAGGCCCACTTAGCGAATACTTTAAAAAATTTAAATTTGTTTATTTTTTGTTCTTATATTTACCTTTTTCCTTTTTGCTTCTTTTTGGGGATTTTAAAGCTTTAGAAAATTTTATTTCGTTGCTGTACTACTTAAGACTGGTTTTGTATTTTCTATATTTTTTTTACCTCACCTATCACTTGAAAAAACAACTTGATTTTAAAAACGTACTACTTAGGTCATTAAACATTTTTATTTTTCTAACCATAATCTCTTCCCTGGCGCAGTACTTTTGGTACCCGGAGTTAAGAAATCTTTTGTATGCTGGCTGGGATCCGCATCTTTATAGGTTATTTGGCACATTTTTAGACACTTCGGTTGCCGGAGCTGTGTACGGCATAATTTTATTAACGCTTTTTTTAAAAGGCAGCGAGTTTATAAAAACCAAATGGTTATTTATTGGTTTGTTGGTCATTTACTTCCTTTTTACCGTCTTTACCTACTCAAGAAGCTTATACCTCACGCTTTTCCTGCTTGGCCTTTTATATGCGGCTACGAAAAAACGCTTGAGAGAGTTTATAATTTTCGCGGTTATATTTTTAATACTTCTTATAGTGGCGCCAAAACCGTTTGGCGAAGGTGTAAACCTAATGCGCACATTTTCAATTGAGTCTCGTTTAGACGATTACAAAACCGCTATAAATATTTGGCAGAAGAGACCTTTTTTTGGCTATGGCTACAATAGAATCCGCTATGTAAAACGGCAGATGAACATCAGCGATGAAGTGGGATCAGATATTACCCATTCTGGAGCATCTTTTCATTCAAGCTTTTTAGTAATACTGGTTAGTGGAGGAATTATTGGCTTGATATTATTTATCGGTGTTTTATATCAGTTGTATAATTTGAGTGAGATGAGCAAGTATTTGCTGCTTTTTCTTGGACTGCTTTCCCTGACAGACAATATTTTTCTTCACCCGTTTATTCTTTTTTTGTTTTTGAATTCGGTTACATTAGCAAAACTCACTCCTTCTCGTAAATAACGGTGAGTGTTTTTTCCTCTGAATTACCGGCTACATCTTGGGCTTTGATAAATATTTTGTTCTCTCCCTCGTTAAGCTTGACTGTGGTTTGAAATGTGCCTTGCGCATCGACTACTACTGGAAGATCATTGACTTTTATATACGTTTCTTTATCTGTTAGGCCTTTTATTTCCAGTTCTTGTTTAACGGTTTTTAGACCGTCTTGCGGTTCGGAAACCTCAAGCCTGGGCTTTTCGCTTTTATAAAAAACTGTGTAGACTTTGGATTTTTTTTCTTCATTTTCTTCTTTAGACTTGCCGATGATGTATACCTCGTTTTCACCTATGGCTAAGTCTCCGATCTCCTCGCTAAAGTTATCAGAGGTTAAGAGAGAAGTTTCTTTTACCAAATCGCCGTTTAGATAGAATTCAATTTGGTTAAAATTAACTACTCCTCCTTCAACTATAATTCTTGAGCTATTGGTCGCCGTGGGAATATTGACGATATCCACATCACCGATGAAATTTTGATTTTTATTTAAAAGTGGAGATTGTGATTTTTCAGACAACTTGGCAACAAAGACAGATGTATTTAATAGAATTTTTAAGCCAACAGTAAAAATAAGGATTACAACTGCAACAAGGACTAAAATGACAATTATAATTTTGGTCGTGAATTGTTTTTTTTGTTGTTCAGCCAGTCGGGACATAGATTGTGTGGATAGACCGCCTAATCTTACCTCAAGACTTAACTCTTCGCCGAGTCAAACTCGGCTGGAGCAATTCGCTCGACGTCTTGAGGAGCGATTTATGGCGGACATAAGAATCTGTAAGCTTATACTTCGCTAACAGATTCTAATGAGCCGATGGTCGGAATCGAACCGACGACCTACTGTTTACGATACAGCCGCTCTGCCAGCTGAGCTACATCGGCAAATTTTATAGCCTTATTTTAACACATTTATTATGGGAAGATTTTACAAAATTCGTGCCTGTGCACCCTGCGGGTGGAACTCTGTGGGCGGAAGTTATTGTTCTGCTTGTAGAAGCAAGTCTTTGTATTTTAAAGAGCGGCGGTCTTGGTAGGTGACGACTTTGGCAATTCCCTTTTTGACAAGTAACCAATTGACCATTCTTTGACCGTTGTTACAACCTAATTGTGAAGTACAGTTTTCCCAAACGTAAGCCAGAATCCTTCCGAATTTATCATCTTGATAATAATCATATTCTAAAAAAGACAAGTTAGTGCATTGTAGCTGGCAGAAACCATGGGCGGCACTTTGTGCCGCCCCGACAAGTCGCAAAAGGGAGCGGGCGGCCGGATTTGAACCGGTGACCTTCTCCTTGGGAAGGAGACATTCTACCGCTGAACTACGCCCGCAAATTTACGGGATAAAGTCCGGTGGCATTTTACTATTGAACTAATCTCGCTTGCTCGAGTTTGGGAACTTCAACTTCTTATTAATATTCTAACAGCGTGAGATTTAATTATCTAACCTCGGTCATTGCTTTAAGTGAACCAACGCCTTCAAGTGAGGTAAGTAGGGCAGCATAGCCTGGATTAATTTTATTATAGTCTGAGTCTATAGGTAAAGACAGAATAATTAAAGCCAGCTCGTCAAGTGTGATTTGAAATTTACCCGGCTCGATGGGATTTTGGGTAAGCTCCAGATTCATTTTAGCCAAGAGATCATACATTTTCGCTAATTTTAAAGTTAGAAATACGATTTTATATACCATGCCAAGATTATATTTTTGGTAGATTTTACCGAAATCAACCTTAGATGTTGGAATCATAGACATGAACAAAAATGCCAATTTGTCATGCTCTTGGGTTCGATTTAAGGCCAAGAGATATTCAACTGCTTTGACTTCTGCTTGGGATAACTCTAGACTCTGGCGTCGGCCGGCTTGGGGGGCTATACCGGCTATTCCGCCTTGACTAGTTGCCCGATTCACCAATCTGGCATAATGGCGAGCACCTTCGCCTTTTTCTGGGGATCTTCCCAGTTTTGCTTCAATCAGAAGTCTATTTTCCTCTCTCATAACATCATCGTTGACAACAGGCAAGATAGTGACTGCGGTAATACGAGAAAGCAGATCTACGGATATTTGATTTTCAAAATATTGATGAAGAGAAATCGGTAGGACAATAGGTCGTCTTGTCAATCCCGCAATATATTGAGCAGGCCGAACAGCTAGTTCCGGTCCCTCTCGCTTGGAAAAATGTGTACCAAGAATCCATAATTTATAACCATTACGTAATAAGTCTGAAGCTTGCTGTAGAGAATAATCGACATTGTAAACCTCAGCAGGAGCGATAGGCAAAGTATTTAATAATCCCACGACTAATCTACGTGCCAGCGCATTAGGCAGTGACGGCTGTCTTAATTTGGGTTTGGGAAAGAGGCTAAATTTCTCTTTCGGCATAGCAACGCGAATTATACAAAAAAAGAGCAAAAGAAGATTGAGTGAGTATTTATCTTGGGATGATTAGAGTTTTTCCCACTTCTAGATTGTCGGGATCATTGATATTATTGGCAGTGGCAATTTTTTTCCAGGCATAGCTGTC
>MGAI01000058.1:0-7455 GCA_001789695.1 Candidatus Roizmanbacteria bacterium RIFCSPLOWO2_01_FULL_37_16
TTTTGTAATAAAAGATCATCCTCAACTAGTAAAATTCTTTTACTATCCATATAATTACTGATAATAATACTATATACAGAAATTTTCAATTTGAAATTTACAATTTTCATTGAAACCTAAATGAGGAAATTTACAAACAAAAAATATGACCTTGAAGAAAGAACAGCTAGATTCGGCGAGAAGATAATCGATCTTTGTAAAGAAGTTCCCAGAAGTCCAGTCAATGATCCAATCGTAAATCAGCTTGTTCGAGCTGGAACGAGCGTTGGATCTAACTATTGTGAGGCAAACGGAGCTTCAAGCAAAAAAGATTTTCGAAATAAAATCTTCACTTGTAAAAAAGAATCAAAAGAGTCTAAATACTGGTTAAGAATGCTGGCTAGAGCGGTCAATACATTGAAAAATGAATGTAGAGAATTATGGCAAGAAGCCCAAGAGTTCACTCTCATTTTCTCCAAAATTGCATCCAGTTCTAAATAGTTTTTAAATTTGTTTAATGAAAATTAATTGAAAATTAAAAAATAAAAATTTCAAATTATTAATGATTAAAAAAGTTGTAGTCTTTATATTTTTCCTAAGCATAGGATTAGTATACCTGCACAATTTAACCCGAGATATTTACAGTGGAGATATAGGAGATTTGGTGACAGCAGCCTATGTAGGAGGAGTAGCTCATGCGCCAGGCTATCCACTTTTTACACTACTTGGATTAATTTTGACCAGAATTCCTCTGGGGATTCCGCCCGTTTCTCAAGTTGGATTAATCTCAGTATTTTCATCGCTCGTTGGTTTAGTTTTATTATACAAATTCAGTCAAGTGGTTACTAAAAGTATTTTTCTAGCATTATTAAATACTTCATTCCTAGCCTTTTCTTATTTTTTTTGGTTGCATGCAGAAATACCTGAAGTTTTTGGCTTAAATAATTTTTTCGCAATAGTTCTTTTATATTTTGCTTTCCGATTTTATCAAAATAAAAAAGTAAAAGATCTCTATCTCCTAGCCTTTTTTTCCGGTTTATCACTTACACACCATCATACAATTATTACTCTTTTTCCTTCTCTAGCAATATTGTCCTTAGCCAACTTCAAACTAATTTTCAAAAAAAAAAGACTTTTAATCTTATCAATTTTTTTTCTTATCGGATTCTCAATATATCTTTATGTTCCAATTGCTGCATCAAGAAACCCCGTAATAAATTGGGATAGCGCTTATAATCTAAAAAATTTTCTTCACCTTCTTCTGAGAAAAGATTACGATTATACTCCCAGCATTGTACATGGCGTACCGATTGATGTTCACAAAGTAATTGTTGGCGATTATTTCAAAACTCTTTTTACTAATTTTTCTTATCAAGTTATTTTTCTGGCGCTTTTAGGAGCTCTTTTTTTAATTAAAAATAACAAGATAATGTTTAGTTCGTTAGTTTTGGGATTCTTATTATCTGGTCCAGTTTTTGTTTTTTACGGAGCCTCTCCAGTTGCTACACGGGCAGCCATGGCCATTATGGAAAGATTTTATTCCCTGTCAGCTGTAGTTTTAATATTTTTTGTTCCTTACGGAATGAATCTGATTAAAAATTTAACAGTTAGAGTTATAAAAAATAAGACCTTGATAAGTTTATTGATGAGTTATTTTTTAATTGTGCCTTTTTATATGATTAAGTACAACTTCCCTAAAACGCAATTATCAAATACTCAAATAGGCAACGAACTGGCCCAAGATATATTAAAAAATTTAGCAAAAAATGCCGTTTTAATGGTCCATGGCGATACCAAGATTTTTAATATTTGGTATGCACGATACGCTTTAGGTGTCAGAAAAGATGTTGAGATTATTAATCCTCCTCGTGTAGGAGGAAATGTGTTTTTTGATGAGGAAATAAATAAATATTATCAAAAATATCCCAAAACTAAAAAAGAAGAGATTACTAGTAAAGTAATACTTGAAATTAAAAAGACAAGACCGATTTTTGCCACCTATGATATAAGTGGAGCTCTTCAGACTTCACTAACCATTCCAAGAGGGATGGTCTATCAATTTATTGATAAAAAAGATGAGCCGACATTAGATGAATATCTCATCCTGGTTGAAAAGGATCTGAGAAAGCTACAGGTAAAAAGAAAAGAAAATCTTAAACCATCAGAGAAAAATCTTGTGGCTCTTGAAATCCCTAGGATTTATTCGGAAGCCCTCGTTCGCATTGGAGATTTTATCGATTCCCACTATAAATCGCCGAAACTAGCAGAGCATTATTATCGAAGAGCTCTTTGGATAGATGATGGAAATCCGGGTGCATATGCCGGCTTGGGTTTGGTTTTATTTAAAGGCTATAATGATTGCCAAGGCGCAATAAAAAATTTAAGTGAGGCAATTTCGATATACAAGATTTGGAAGCCTTACTATGGACAGCTTTATATTATTTATAAAAGATGCAATACGGATAAAAAAATTATTGATGAGTATAAAAGAGATTACTTTAATTCTTTTAAAGAAAACATCGAAAAATTGATGAAAAATTAAGACGAAAAGTAATATTTGGTTCCATCCTTTACACCCTTTAGATATTGTTTTGCAGATTCTAGACTGACTACTGTAGATAGATAATAGGGAAGTCTGATAAAAAATTGGCCGAAGATACCGGTTAACATAGGTAAATTATGTTTTTTCATAAATATAAAAGCATTTCGGGCATAGTAATATGCTCTCAAATTAGAAAGTTTGTTTGAACCCTCTGTTCCTGCCGAAGAAGAAACCTTATGATAGACCAGAGGTTGATCAAGGCATAAAATTTTAAACTTTGCCTTCACCGCCCTATAGCAGAAATCGACATCTTCCCAATACAAAAAATAATTCTCATCGAATAGACCGATTTTTTCCAAGACCTCTCTTCTCATGAACATACAGGCACCAGTTATGAAATCGCTCTTTGGAAGTTGGATGTTAGAAGTTAGAGGTTTATTCAGATAAGGATGCTTAGTAAAACAAAAGGTTTTATTTAAATATCCACCAGCAAACCAAATTTTTTTTGGTTCGAGAAAATAAGAAATAATGCAGCCTAAGATATCTGCGCTATCTTTTTTTATCTGGCTAAAGAAAGAAGTCAGTAGGTTTTGGTCAACAATTGTATCATTATTTAATACTAGAAAAAAATTTATTGATTTATCTTTGAGACCGATTTTTAAACCTTTATTTATTCCACCTGCAAAACCAAGGTTTTTTTTGCTATTATCCACAACGATAGTTTTTATTTTTTTATGATCATAGTTTAGCTTTTTTAAAGAATCAAGACACTCAATTGTATTTTTTTTATCACCAAAATGAAGTACAATAATTGCAACCTTTGACATGCTAAACATTGTAAAGGAAATATTTCCCAAATTTCCAACGATATTTTTTTATATTTTCTTGCGAAATATTCTTTCTGACTGCAAAACCATTCTAGATCTGGGATGTGGTGGCAATTCGCCTTTGCGTTTTTTGCAGACAAAGACATATGGTATTGACGCAAGTATAAGCGCAATAAAAGCTGCCAGAAAGAATAAAACCCACAATCTTTTAAAAGTTATGGAAGTTAAACAAGCTATCAGATATTTTAAGCCAAAATCGTTCGAGGCTGTGGTTGCCCTTGATTTAATCGAACATCTAAATAAGGAAGATGGATACAACTTACTTTCAGACATGGAAAAATTAGCCATTAAAAAAAGTATTATTTTTACTCCGAACGGTTTCATCGCTCAGTCGGGTAATTCAACCTTTGACCTCCACAGATCAGGATGGACAAGTGAGGAATTTAAAAAATTGGGTTATAAGGTTTACGGCATGTATGGGCCAAAATCAATGAGGAGCGAATATCACCAGATTAGATTTAAACCAGAATTTATCTTTGCTCTCATCTCTGATATTATCCAGTGGACCTATACTCTTAATCATCCCACTAAAGCCGCAGCACTTTTAACTGTTAAAAATTTATAAAATATGTTTTAAAATCATACTCAGAATTGTTAGGAACTTAACTCGCTGTGTTTTCGGACGCATGTTTACTCGACGCTTTTCTTAAATGAAAATCTTTTAATTTACTCCTCAAAATACAGCTCAGACAGCAAGTTCCTCACAATTTGAGTATTTATTTTAATTTGACAATGTGGTTAATTACAGGAGTTTAAAATCGATTTTAGTATGATCAAATGTTCGATTGGAGTTTGTGTTTATAATGAGGAAAAGAATATTGGAAAATTTCTAGAGTCGCTATTGAGTCAGAAGTTAGGAAGAGTAAAAATAGATGAAGTTCTAATCATCATCTCTGGATCGACAGATAATACATATAAAATTGTCAAAAAATATACTTTAAAAGAGAGCAAAATCAAAATAATCCGTCAAAAAAGGCGCGAAGGAAAAGCATCAGCAGTCAATCTTTTTGTTGGCAAAGCAGAAAATGAGGTTTTAGTCTTACTGGGCGGAGACATAATTCTAGACTTAAATACAATCGAAAATTTAGTCTCAAAATTTAAAGATAGTGAAGTCGGGATGACAGGCGTTAGACCAATTCCCCTAAATGATATCAATGATGGTTTGATTGGTTACGCTGCACATCTTTTATGGGGTCTGCACCACAAGATTTCGCTAACACATCCTAAAATGGGCGAGGTAGTCGCGTTCAGAAGGATCTTTAGAAGGATCCCCGTTTTATCTAGCGTTGATGAAGCGAATATTGAACCTTTGATTCGTGGTCAGGGATATAAGATAGTCTATGTTCCTGAAGCAAAAATCTATAATAAAGCGGCAAAGACAATCTTTGATTATATAAAACAACGAAAGAGAATCTATAGCGGTCATCTGGCTGTAAAATATGAACAGAGTTATGAGGTGGCGACTTTGGATATCTTCTCAATTTTGAAAGCTCTATTTTTTTTCCTCAGGGAAAATCCGAGGCTGAGATACATCTTTTATACGCCCTTTGTGATTTTATTAGAAGCTTATTGTAGATTTTTAGGCTGGTGGGATTATAGAATTGCAAAAAAAAGACATACTGTTTGGGAGTTTGTCAAGTCTACAAAAGAACTTTAATAATAAAAAAAATAATAAAAACCCCGTCCCAGAAAAGAGACGGGGTTCTAAGTTCAAAAGTCTTAAACAAATTACCTAGTTACAAATATTGTGGTTGCAATTTCGGCTTGCGGTGCTGACACCGTCAGCCTGTTATTCGTAGTGGTTGCAACAATATAACCTGTATCCCAAGCTGTAGTTCCTGTACAATCGGTGGCCGAAACCGGCGTGCCATTATTTTCTAACGGATCAACCGGAAGTGCAGCGATATATTGAGGTACTAACTCCGAACAAAAAGTTGTCCAAGAAGAGTCACCTGATGCGATAGTTTGAGCTGTGTCAGACCAGACTCCTGTCGGAAGAGACCCTCTATTATCAGCCATGTATTGGTTTATAGCATTTAAGATTGCACTTACATCGCTATTTCTTTTTGTGTCATTTGATTGTGAGAACTGTCTTGCTGGATTTATTGCAATTAGAGTAATTGCCAAAAGAATCGCCAAAATTCCAATGACGACCAAAAGTTCTATTAGTGTGAAACCAGAAGAAACGAGTTTTTTCATATTTTATCTTTTGACTCACCCCCTCGCTTTTAAATATTAAACTCTTATATTTTTAGAGTATACTCAATTGATTTGTTTGTCAAGTGGTAACTCCAAAAACTTTTTGCCGATTTTGTTATAGCCTTTTGTTATAAGCTAATAAAATATTCATTTTGAAACAAATTTTATAATACAGCTTATATCAATTATTTGAAAACAGACAGTAACAAATCTATGTTGGCGAGGCTGAGGGGGAACTTATAGGTGTTTCTTGAATGGCTGGTTCAGGAGAGGGCGATGGATAAGGAGTGGTTGCTGCCGAAGGAATAGGTGTAGCTTTAGATTTTCGTGGATACTGAAGGTAGACAAAAATTGAAAGGAGCAAGAGTGAGAGGACAAATACCGATAGCAAAATTGGAAGTCGATACTTATTTACTGGAAGCTGACTTTTTTTTGCATCCACTGGCGTTTCTTCTGAGCTTGGTTGAGGAGAAGGTTTCATTTCCTCCTGAGTAAAACTTTGTTTTTTAAGCAGGTCAAGATGGCTAAAAATAAACTTAATCATATCGGCACTAAGACTTGGATTTAAGCGGAATGGGTCAGCTAGCGAAAGTTGGGGAATAATAGCAAGAGAGTTGAATCCCAAAACTTCAAAGGAAGACTCTATGGCTTGAAAAAGTTCTTTATTTGTGGCCAGTACTCTATAGTCTTTTTGGCCGTCGATTACTTTGTAACTAACGTGCTCAAAGGGAATATTTTCTAAAAATTTTTCTATTTCTAAATCTTTATTAATATTTGGAGTTATTGGGAAAGTCTTCTCAAAGGTGATCGCGTCGGCAATGATAAAAATGATTTTAGCTTTTTGGATTTTGTTGGACTCGACAAAAAATTTTATTTTAGCAATCAACTGATCTTTGTCCACGAGCTCTAAATCATGGATAATAGTCGGCTGAAAAAGAAAATAAAAAATCCTTGATAAGGACTCATCGAAATATTCGAATTTATCTTTTTGGATAAAAACAATTGCCTTACCTTTTATTTTTTGCATATTTTTTATACTCCTTCGCTCTTAATACTTAACTATAGCAAATTATAGAGCTTCGGAAGTATTACCTACATTGATTAGTTTATCGTATAATACCTCGAAGCTATCAAACTTTTATATTTGATAGCGGAGTGGTATTAAAAGATTTCTCTCCAAGATGTTACGGTAAGAATATTATTATTATAATCGACTGTGACCTGGATTGTCCTGGAAAAACTTCCAACCCTACCAACTGACGTTATTAAGAAGGGACCAGACCCAGAGATTGTAATTGTGGCTGTTCCTTCTCCCACAGTAAGAGTTTCGCCTGTATAACCTGGATTTCTTAAGAAGCGCAATAGGGCATTTTCCATTCCGCTTTCGGCAACATGAAGAGTCGTTAAACCTGCTTGAGTTTTTTGCGCATTAGCTGAGTTAACCAGAACAAGGGTTGTCGCGGCTGAGGTTACCAATAGACCAATGACAGAAAAGACTAACAACATCAAGAGAACCTGACCTCTCATATATCTTCGCTTTTTTAATAAAGATAGAATTTTCATCTTAATCTGAGTCCTACAGTTGTCTGAAAATTTTTTGATTCTGGACCCGAGCTTCTCACAATTCTACTTGTGACTGTAAAGCTAATTCTTAATGTGTCTTCTCTTTCAGTGTCAGCTGGATTTCCCAAACGTAAAAAATCAAGGTTTGAAATACTTGAATTAGCACCATTGAGCTGAAAACTTCCATTATTATTGGTCACTGTAAGAATGCCGTTATTTGCGGTGTATAAGTTATTGACTCCATCAATTGATATATCTAATGTAGAATCATTTTGACCAAGCGAG
>MGAI01000058.1:7482-31567 GCA_001789695.1 Candidatus Roizmanbacteria bacterium RIFCSPLOWO2_01_FULL_37_16
TTGACCAAGCGAGGCTGGAGTATTAATAATCTGAGCTCTTAGGACGTCATAAGCAAGTCGAGTGAGAATGTAGTTTCCATCTTGTTCGATAGAGGATACACTTTCAGATTCTTGTCTGACATCTACTATCTGGGCAAACATATTGCTAAGGATAGCAAGTAAGATGGAGACAATACCCATAAAAACTAGAAGCTCGACGAGGGTATAGCCACTTTTTTTAAAATTTGAAATTTGATCCCGATTAAATCGGGATGAATTTTTTCGTTTCATGGTGAATAGTTTATAGTAAAATCATACAAAACTGGCGTATTGTTTTGGTCGGTTGTTGACAGCTTGGCTTTATAGCGGAAGCACTGCCCGGGATTTGAGTAGTTTGAGCCATAAGTTCCCAGTGGAAAAGGAGCAGAATAAGAGGTTAAACCCGGAGTAGGAGTTAGGGGAAACCAGCTACCGGATGTCCCATCTTGTCCAACAAAAGCATAACTTGATGGGCACAGTCCGGCTTCTAAATTGGCAAGCGCTACTTGAAATTGAATAGATGTGTTTGCCGGTTGGTTAAAATTGGCGGAAAACCGATTATCCGCCGTTTGATAACCGGGATTAAAAGTCTGCGATTCAAAAGTCCCTTCGCTTGAGAATGCTCCACCAGATCCGCCTTCTACGATCCGAAATTCTGGATCAGAGTCAGAGATAATATATGAATATGCATCACCATCGCTTTCAATGATCGACGACACTCCATTTATTGTTATATTCATGTCAATCCCTCCACCAGGCGCACAGGAAACCGGTGCAGCTTCATTGGAGATATTGACAACTTGATATTCAATTCCTCCTGATCCAACAACAATAGCGCGGTTTCCCGGAACAACCGCGATACCTTTAGGATTCATACTTCCGGTGCTATAACTTCCCTTAAAAGGCTGACTGCCTGTTTTCGTCGAAGTGTCAACAATATAAAATTTTTTATTTTCTTCGATGATTAGATAAGCCCGTGTACCGGTAGAATTGACTACAACATCCACCCCGTCTTCGTCATCCGGCAGATTTGCATAGCCAACGACACTTAATGTTTGACCTCCGTTGCTGATTTGGACGATCTGCATCGGAGTTGATTCGCTATTGACCGCAAGAAAAGCATAATCACCATTAACAACAACTTTATTTGCTGTTCCGGCCAGAGTTACGCTAGCAAGTTGGGATCGCGGACCGCTTTTGTCATTAAGATTTATAGTATAAAGTTTATTACCTGTTGTCAGGTAGCCGATATTTCCTGAGACGAAGATACTTTTTCCGTTGGTATTTCCCGGCGCATCAAAATAACCGGATTCTCTATATTTTCCTCCTACTATTTGGTTAAGGTCAACAATTACCAATTCTTTACCATTATCATCGGTAGCTAAATAGGCGTAATCTTCTTCAGTGAATACTCCATTAGTTTTGTATCCGTCGAAGGTTGCTTCTATGCTTGGTTGGGGAGGAAAAGTATCGGTTATTAAGATATTGACGTAAGAAATACCGGATGCATTTTCGCCAGTTCCGGCAGCAGCTTGGCTTGATTGTCCAACTGAAGATCCGGGTCTGGCAGAAATTGCTTTCCCCACACCATTTTTTGGCAAATTTAAAGTATTTGCATCAAGAGTTGGGGTGCACCAGTCGCTGTGTCCACCGGTGGCTAAAATTATTTCACCGTCATCAGCAACTTGAGGAGGGTTGGACGCTCTAACTGCTGTCCCGGTTTTTAATCCTAGGTTAAATTGGCTTTGTGTTGTTTCAGCATAGGAGAGATTGTCTCTATAGCGGGTTAGATAGAGAGTGGTTGAGATAGAAGAATTGAAAGGTTTAATCCAGGAAATTGCGATATCTATTTTTTTTGTCGATGGATCAAGATTTCCGGCTGGAGGAGTAACTATTGCACCGTTTATATCTCTTCGGACGTCGCTTACCGTATAGGATTGGGTAAAGTCGTTGGTTGTGATCGCTCCAGATGCAGAAGCCCATTGGCCTGCAGAAATTATTGGATGATAAGTACCGTTTACTGAAATGTTATCCCAACCCCTGTTTCTGATGCTTCTTACGGCCTCATAAGTTTGGCGAAGAAGTGAAGCGGCTTGAATACGCTCCTGCTGTTGGGCTTTACCTTCACGAGATGACACCAACCCGGTGATTAAAGCAGGAAGAAGTACAGCCGATAACCCAATAGTTAGCAGAAGCTCAATTAGCGATTGACCTTTTTTCATGGTGAATAGTTAACTGTAAAATCGTTAAAAACCGGCGTATTGAAAGCGTCTGTTGTGTTAAAAAATACTTTATATCTCAAGCATTGCCCAGGATTTTTGTAGGTTCCGACAGCAGAGAAGGGTATGGTTCCATCGTCGGTGAAAAAGGTGCCGGTTGTACCATCGGGGCCAACATAAGTATAGGTTGGATTTGTACAAGGAGGATCAGCTAAAGCAATCTGTAATTTTAGATCTGTCAGGGCTGGTTTGCTGAAAGTGAAGTCGAGCCGATTAAAAAACCTTGGGTATAGGGCATCAAAAGTTTGAGATTCAAAGGTTCCTGTATAGGCATATCTGCCGCCCGGTCCTCCTTCGATGATCTTAAATTCTTTAGAAGAGTCCCTGGTTACGATATAAGCGTATGCGTCTCCGTCATCCTCAAGAACCGCTGAAACTCCATATATGCCCGCATTGAGATTCATCTCTCCGCACTTGTTGGGACTAGTTTCATTGCTGATATTGAGGACTTGATATTCGGTTCCATTTAGTCCAACAAGAATTGCGATATTGCCGGGAGCTGCAGTTACTCCTCGAGGACTCATGCCGCCTGCGTCATAAGATCCAAGAACAGGTCTGGAACCAGTTTTAGAAGATGTATTAATTATGAAGAATTCCGGATTGCTACCAGAGTTATTTGTAGCAAGATAAGTCCTTGTACCGGTTTCATTGACAAATACTTCCTGACCACTTTCACCGTTTACGTTAGCATATCCAGCGCGGCTTAGACTGGAAGGATTGTTAACATTTATTATCCTCATTTCTGTATTTGACCATCCAGCTACTGCGATATAGGCGTATCCTCCAACGACATAGAGTCTTCTTCCATAAGAAAACAAAGATCCTGGAAAAGGCTCGACTGTTATAGACCCAAGGAGCGGCCGGGAACCTGTTTTTGCTGAAAGATCGAATGTATATAAGCGAGTTCCAGCCGTCACATAACCAACATTTCCAATTACAAACACTCCTTGTCCTCCGATCCAGGATGCCGCATCAAAATACCCGACTTCCAGATGGGTATTTAAATCGATAATTACTACATCTTTATGATAGATGTCAAACAGATCTTCAACTGCAACATAAGCATACTGGCCGCTGATAAAAACATCATTAGTTGGGTATCCGGGCATGCTGGCCGTGATGGACGGCACCGGCGGATTAGTGTTTGTTACAGCTATGTCAACAAAGTTGCCAGTCAGGTAGGTTGTGGTTCCGGTGAAAGCTCTCCCCTGGAGTGCTCTCACTGATTTGGCAGCAGAACCTTGCGGTAGATTAAGCTCGGCTTGAATAAAACCGCTGGGATTGCACCAGTCGCCTTGTCCGCCAGCCCCAAGAATTATTTCGCCGTCGTCAGGAACAGAAGGAGGATTGGTGACCTGAACGGCTACGGAATTTTTTGTACCGGCATTAAAATCGGTTTGAGTTGTTTCTGCATAGGTTAGGTTGTCTCGGTAGCGCGTGAGGTATAATGTCGATGAGAGCGTAGAAACGGAAGGCTCCTCCCAAGAGATAGCAATATCAATTTTTTTTGTTGAAGGATCAAGAGTTCCCGCCGGTACAGTAACAATGATACCGCTAGAATCTCGATTGATGTCACTAACTGTGTAGGACTGGGTAAAGCCGTTTGTCGTGATTGCGCCTGAGGAAGAAGCCCATAGAGTCCCTGAAATAACTGGATGATAAGTACCGTTTACCGAGATATTATCCCAACCTCTGTTTCTAATGCTTCTTACGGCCTCATAGGTTTGACGAAGAAGTGAAGCAGCTTGAATACGCTCCTGTTGTTGGGCTTTTCCTTCGCGCGATGAGATTAGACCTGTGATTAAGGCAGGCAAAAGAACTGCCGATAAACCAATAGTGAGCAAAAGCTCTATCAATGATTGACTTTGTAAGTAGGAACGTCGCATTTTTTTTAATTTACAGAAACTACTACTCCGTATCTATTCAATTCCAGTGTTTTTACATCGCTTGTTCTAATATTGGTGAGCGTGACAGTGTCTGAATCAGAAGCGTAACCTGTTATTTCTCCACTTCCCTGAGAAAAAACTATTTGGGATTGAGGAAAAGCGATAGTGGAAAACTGCAGATCAGAATCCAGGTTGATGGCGAAATTAAGAGGATCTGAGCCAGAGTAAGAGGTACCTTTAAAAAGAATATAGCGATTTTGTTCAAAATAAATGCCGTATGAATCAGCCGATGACTCACCTTCGGTATCGCCAACCATTGATTTTAATTGTTGTTGCTTTAGGTCTGAAACTAAGGTAGATACTTTTGTGCCTAAAGAAGTTTTACCGTAAATAGACAGCAGATTTACAGATGATAGACTAAGAAGCACCATCATAACTCCTATGACTACGATAATTTCAGGCAGAGTAAATCCAGATAGCTTTTTTTTGATAATCATCTTTGTCCAACCTGGCCGATAAGGCTATAGATTGGTCCTATAATTGCCAGCATCATTCCACCGACTATGATACCGACAAAAACGAGCATAACTGGTTCCAAAAGAGTGGTGAGGGTTCGAAGCGAGTTAGTCACCTGATAATCAAAATATTCTGAAATATCCTTGAGTGATCTATCAAGAGAGCCGCTTTTTTCTCCCGCCTCGATAATCTTTATCATCATGGCTGGAATCTTGCCTTTATAAACTTTAAGCCCTTCTGATAATTTTTTACCACTTATAACCATCTCTTTAGACTTCTCAAGCACTTTTGCGATGTCTTTTTTAAAAACCACATCTTGAGTTAATTCAAGCGCGCTCACTATTGGAATTCCTGCTGTAAGTAAATAATAGAGACTTCGGTTAAAACGCACTAAGTCAATCTGTTTAACCAATTCAGAAATTACAGGTAGGGAAAAAATGAATCCCAAAAGTAACTTTTTATTCATTTTATAGATGACAATTAAACCAATTATAAGCGCAGTAGAAACAATGACAAAAGGAACCGTGTAGTGTAAGACTATATTAGAGACAAATATCATAATTTTTGTCGGAAGTGGCAGATTGACTCTAAGTCGTGAGAAAACTACTGAAATTTTTGGAATAACAAAGATAATAATCATAGACAAGACTCCAAGAAAGACTATGAAAATTAGAACGGGATAGGTGAGAGCTGATTTTACTTTATCTAAAAATTCATTTTCTTTTTTTAAATTATCTCTCAAGTCTTTAAGGGTAGTATCGAGAGAGCCAGCCTCCTCAGAAGCTTTAATGATACTTATTGTAACTTTGTCGAATACATTTGGGAATTTTGCAAACGACTCATGTACATGTATTCCTTGTACCAAATCAGCGCGAAGAGTATCTAAGATTTTTTTTTGATTACCTTTTGCATCCTCTAAAAGGGAATCAATTGATTCCAGGATAGAAATGCCAGAAGAAAGCAAAGTCGAAAAATTGCTGATCATGGTAATCTTTTCAACTGATGATATTGTCAGTTTATTAGTATTTATCATTGAGACGCAATTCTGGTAACTCGTAATATTTCTTCGATCGAGGTTAGACCTTTAATTACCTTATCCAGTCCATCATCAAGCATAGTCGTCATATTCTCTTCAATAGCTTGTCTTGCTATGATGTCAGAATCAGCTTTTTGCGTGATGAGTTTTTTTACGTTATTGCTTACTTGGAGAACCTCAAATAAACCGACTCTTCCTGAGTAGCCTGTAAAATGACAGACTTTACAGCCGTTGCCCCGGAATATTCGTACATCCTTTTTAGCACCAAAATGCTTCTTTACTAGCTCTTGAGGGATATTTTTAAACAAATCTGTTTGCGTCACGTCTTCAGATGCTCTGCACATGTCACAGATCTTTCTCACCAATCGCTGTGCAATGATGATATTAACTGTTGAGGCTACCAGAAACGGTTCAACTTTCATATCAGTTAGTCTTGGCAAGGCTGTGGCGGCATCGTTGGTATGAAGTGTTGAAAGAACAAGATGACCGGTTAAGGCTGCATTAACCGCTATCCCTGCGGTTTCAATGTCCCGAATTTCACCTACAAATATAACATTAGGATCTTGCCTAAGAACTGATCTAAGACCGCTGGCAAAGGTGAGGTTGGCCTTAGGATTTACTTGAATTTGATTAACGCCTTTAATTTTATATTCCACTGGATCTTCGATGGTTGTTATATTTTTTTCTCTAGTATTGATTATTTTTAAAATGGCGTAAATGGTGGTTGATTTACCGCTTCCTGTAGGTCCGGTTGATAGAATCATGCCATACGATTTTGTGAAAGCTCGGGTTACTTTTTCAAGATCGGTTTCGTTCATACCAAGATCAATCAGCGAATATCTTCGAGCTCGAGACGAGAGTAGTCGCAAAACTACCTTTTCTCCGTCTGTCATTGGAATTATTGATACACGGATGTCAAGAGTTTCTTCTTCTAGCTTTATCCTCATTTTTCCGTCTTGAGCGCTTAAGTGTTCATCGGTTCGAAGACGTGACAAGACTTTAATTCTTGAGATGATCCGATCATGTAAGTCTTTTTGTAGGAGTAGAACATCGTGTAATATTCCATCTATGCGGAATCGAACTAATGAATTTTTTTCTTGCGGTTCGATATGAATATCTGATGCTTTATCTTGATAAGCATAATTTATAAGTAAATCGACTATTTTTGCAATCGGTGCTTCATCTAAACTTTTACCATGGGTTTCTTTAGATACCAATTCGTCAAAATTTTTCTGGAGTTCTCTTCGATAGATTTGAAAGGTGTTATTAATGTCTCTAAGCGTGGCAAAATAGGGAAATACTCGTTCTCCCGTCTTTTTTGAGATGAGGTGTAAAAGTTCTGTGTTTCTTGGATCGGCCATAGCAACTTTTATCCCTTCTTTAGATCTTGCGAAGGCTATGACTTTATGCCGTCTGGCTATCCTTTCTGGAATAATCCGAAAGACTTCAGGAGGAATGGCAGTTTTCGAAAGGACAATAAAAGGTAGTTTGAGAAAATCTGAAATTAAAAGTCCTAAATTTTCATCATTTACCAGATTGTTATCAACTAAAGCCTCTGATAGAGAAACTTCGGAATTCTTTGCGTATTCTAGAATTTTGTTAATTCCTTTTTCGTCTATTACCTTTGTTTTGAGAATTAAAGCTTTGAGTTGTTCGTCAGTGATTACCATATATTAATAAAAATTCGAAATTCGAATATCGAAACTCGAAACAATTTTAAAAACTCAAATTTTCAAATGTTCAAAAAATGTTTAGGATTTAGATTTTTGATAATTTGAGTTTGTTTCGGATTTCGGATTTCGTGCTTCGAATTTATTTCTTAGTTAGTGTATTTATTTTTTCCAACAGTTGATTAAAATCAAACAGACTTTTATTTACGTAATCGATAGCGCCTAATTTTTTGGCTTTTTCGACGTCTTGATCTTGGCCAAGGGTTGAAAAAACCAACACAGGAATGTTTTTTAAACTGTTATCAGATTGGAGCGAATTGAGTACTTCAAAGCCGTCCTTTTTCGGCATGATAATATCAAGTATAATGAGATCAGGTCTTAATTTTCTAGTCATTTCTATGCCTTCTTCTCCGTTTCCCGCCTCATCAATCTCAAATCCTTTCTCTTTTAATTTTTCCACGTAAAATTTTCTAAAAAAGACATCGTCTTCTATTAAAAGTATTCGCATAGGTTAGCTTAAGTTGCTTTCCAAACTAATAATGTCAGAGGAAATATCTGTTTCTTTATTCTCTTTTTCGATACTGGTCAGGGAATTTTCTATTTTTAAAATTGCATCCTGAATGATGTGTGAAAAATTAGAATTATAATTCCTTGCTCCGTCTTTGATTTCGCGGAAATAATTTTCAGCCACCTTACATAGATTTGCAGTTTTTTCAAAACCCATAAAGTAATTTTGACTTTTTAAGGAATGAAAAAGCCGGAATATCTCATAGATTATCTTTTGATCGGTTGGGCTCTGGTTTAGTTGTAATAAATTATTTTTTAAGTCACTGAGATGTTGGCGGGCAGTCTCAAGATACAATCCTTTATATGCAACCAAATCTAGATCTGTCATATAATTTGATATTACAGAAGTATACAAGCTCATGCAAGTTCTAGTTTAATCTAGTAAAATATCTGACATATGTCTTGGTTTTCGTATGCTATTTTAGCCACTTTTTGTTTTACTTCCTACGATCTTATAAGTAGAATTCTTAGTTTAAAATCGATAAATCCAAGAGTTTTTAGTGTTATTTTCTGCACTCTCGTTTCATTATTTGCTATTGTTCTATTTTTTTTTGCACCAACTTACCCTGAAAAGATGAATAGATTCATTTTTATTTTAGGAATCGTGGGGTTATTGATTTGGGCGATATTTGGCAGACTAGAATACTATGTACATAAAATGGTAGAAGCATCTACTCTAACCATTGTTATTCGACTTGCTTATGTAATCACATTTCTAGGTTCGCTTATTTTATTAAACGAACACATTACTCTTAAAAAGATTCTGGCGGTTATCGTTATTTTCATAGCAAATATTTTAATTATAAAACCTACTGGAAGAAAAAAGTTGGACACGGGTATATTTTATGCACTTTTGCTGGCTTTCTTTTTAGGAATTGGGTGGATGATTGATAAAATTGTTTCCAATCATTGGGGAGTATCTTTTTATGTTATTTTAAGTTTTTTATCTCCAGCAGTTTTAAATGCTTTAATTCCACCGATCAAAAAAAAAGAATTTATTAGCGAAATTCGAAACACATCATGGCATATTATTTTATTAGCGCTTTTAAATACTTTAGGTTATTATTTTTTATTAAAAGCATTTGCTTTAGGAGAAGCTTCAAGAGTTATTCTTGTTACTTCAATGGCTCAAATCATGACAATAGTTTTAGGAATTTGGTTATTGAAAGAGCGCGATAATGCTTTGAGAAAAATTTTAGCAGGTCTTCTTGCGTTCGGAGGAATATTATTATTACGTTAATATATTATTGATGATTTCTAATAAAAAAATAGCCATTGTTTATGACTGGATTGATAAGTGGGGTGGAGTGGAGAGAGTACTTTTAACACTGCATGAGATGTTTCCGCAGGCGGAATTTTTTACAACCTATTACGATTCAGAAAATGCCGCTTGGGCTAAAAATCTCAAAATTAAAACCTCATTTATCCAAAGATTACCACAAATTATAAAAGCCAATCGGATCTTATCTTTACCTTTTTATCCTTATATTTTTGAAACTTTTGATTTTAGCGATTATGAACTTGTTATTTCAGTCACGTCTTCATTTGCAAAGTCCGTATTTACAAAATCTGGGACTTTGCATATTTGCTATTTACTTACACCAACACGTTATCTCTGGTTTCTACAAGATGAGTATATTAAAAACAAATCGGTAAAACTTTTACTTTCACCCTATCTTGCTAAACTTCGTGAATGGGATTTTATTGTGGCTCAAAGACCTGACCATATTTTTTCCATTTCGCAAACCGTCGCTAGAAGGTGCAGGAAGTTTTATAAGAGAGAATCGGAAGTCATATATCCACCTTTTGATATTGAATACTGGAATACTATTAAATCAAAAATCAAAAATCCAAAATCAACCCATTCGACAAGCTCAGGTTTGATCCTGAACAAAGTCGAAGGATCAAAATCTCAATTCAAAAACCTAAGATATTTTCTTGTGGTTTCCCGACTAGAGCCATATAAAAAGATAGATTTATTAATTAACACATTCAATAAATCAGCTATAGGACGGTCATCTCAAAGTTATTTTTTAGTGGTGGTGGGAGAAGGTAGCGAGCTAAACTATCTCAAACAAATTGCTGGAGAAAAAATAGTCTTTTTGAATAATTTATCAGATCAAGAGCTTGGTTATCTATACAACAACGCGCAAGCTTTAATTATGCCACAAGAGGAAGACTTTGGCTATGTATCCTTGGAGGCACAGTTTTTTAGTTGCCCAGTGATTGCATATAGAAAGGGTGGAGCGTTAGAGACAGTAGTTGAAGGAAAAACAGGTATTTTTTTTGACGAACAAAGTGTGGAATCCTTACAAAAAGTCTTGAGAAGGTACAGTATGGTAAAATATAGTTTAAAGTCTACTACTCGAGAGTTTGGAGAAAAGAACATAGATAGTTTTTCGAGGGTAAAATTTGAAAGAGACTTTTCAACTTTATTAAATTCAAAACTCAAAACTCAAAGGTTAAAAGGTAGGATTATATCTTAAAAGTAAAAAGTATAAAAATTATTCATTTTTTACTTATGATTTCGAATTTTAAATTTTAACTTTTAAATTTATTATGAAGGCTGTTATCTTTGCCGGAGGTGCTGGCACAAGGCTTTGGCCATTATCAAGAAAAAAATCACCAAAGCAATTTGAAAAAATTATCGGAGAAAAATCCACCTTACAGCTTGCGGTTGAGAGATTAGTTCCTGGCTTTTCCTATAGTGATATCTTCATTTCAACTAATGCTCTGTATAAACAAATTATAAAAGAGCAGCTTCCGAAAATTCCAAAAAATAATTTATTCCTTGAACCAGAAAAAAAAGATGTGGGACCTGCTTTAGCTTTAATTATGGGGATATTTAATCTGTTTTATCCAAACGAACCAATCGCGATCTTATGGAGTGACCACTTGGTGAAAAGGACAACTGTTTTTAAAAAAATTCTTAATACTGCGGGAAAATATATTTATGAAAATCCCAATAAGATTGTATTCATTGCCCATAAACCACGCTACGCCAGTGTAAATCTAGGATATATCCACCTAGGTAAAAAAATGGAAGTGATAAATGACGTTCATTTCTATCAATTTGAGGGGTTTAAATATAAACCAGAAGAGGAAACAGCCAAAAAATTTTTTAACTCGGGAGTCTATGCTTGGAACCTAGGATATTTTGTCACTACGCCACAATTCATTTGGGATGAGTTTAAGCGACTTGCGCCAAATGTATATAAAAATACCGAAAAAATACTAAGCCATTATGGTAAAGCAAGCTATGAAAGTGAATTAAAAAAGAGCTACGGTAAAGTTGAGAACATAAGTTTTGATAATGCAATTTTGGAGAATCTTGATAAAAAAGACGCCTCAGTTATCGTCGAAGACATTGGGTGGAGCGATGTTGGAGCGTGGGAAGCGCTTAAGGAGGCGCTTGAAAATCATCCTTACGAAAATGTTATAAGAGGAAAAGTCTATACTGAGCATGTACGTGATTCGCTTATTTACAATTATGAAGGTGAAAAATTGATTGTTGGAATCGATTTGGATGGAAATATAATAGTGAATACTAAGGACGTAATTTTAATTGGCAAAAAATCTTCGGTATCAAAAATTAAAAAACTCGTTGAAGGCTTTGAGGGAACAGAGAACGAAAAACTCACCTAAATCTTTAAGTCTGCTAAAATATGAGTTACATGCAAAAGAAACTTTCTTTGCTAAACGGAAGAAAATATTATAAATTCTTCAAAAGAGCAATTGACGTTATAGGAGGAGCGGTTCTTTTGGTAATTTTTTCTCCCATCTATTTTACTACAGCAATTGCAATAGTACTTGATTCAAAAGGACCTATATTTGCTGATGTTCCGGAAAGGATCGGCGAGCAAGGAAAAAAATTTAAAATGTACAAATTTAGATCGATGATTGAAAACGCACATCATCTTTTACGAACGGACCCAAGGTTTTTAAAGCTTTACCACGAGTACAAAAGAAGTAGTTACAAACTTAAAAAAGATCCACGGGTTACAAACGTAGGCAGATTTATCAGAAAACATTCAATTGACGAAATACCACAACTTCTCAATGTTTTAAAAGGCGAGATGAGTTTGGTTGGACCGCGAGCCTATTACCCAGATGAGTTAGAAAATCAACAAAAAAATTTTCCCCAAACTAGAAGACTTGTATCCAAAGTACTCTCTGTGAAACCTGGCATAACCGGTCTATGGCAGGTTTCGGGGAGATCAGAAGTGAACTTTGATAAACGAATTGCTATGGATGCGTCTTACGTGAATCAAATGTCACTTTGGCTTGATCTTAGAATAATTTTAAGGACCCCATTAGTTATGTTGAGTGGACAAGGAGCAGTCTAATATAGTAGAATTGTTTTCTTTTATGAGAGAATTCAATTTCACGCCTAAAAGACGAAGAAAAAAATTTCTTTCTATTTCAGCACTATTACTTCTTATTCTAGGAGGTGTGTTAATTTATTCTTTTTTATCTTACAAGAATCTATCCGGCAAGGGAAAAATTCTCATCGCTTCGGCCAAAGAACTTAAGGAAGCATTTTCAAAAAACGATATAGATTTACTTAATAAAGAATTTCAAGATTTTTCCCAAAAATATAACGATTTTGAAAAATCTGCAAAATCAATCTATTGGGCAACTTTTATACCCTATATAGCCGATTTTAAAAATGGCGTTGAGGCTGGAAATTACTTGATAAAAGCCTCTCAAGAAAGTATAAAAGCGATAACTCCTTATGCCGACCTTATCGGTTTTAAGAAGGGGCAGACCTCTTTTGTTGAGAAATCCGCAGAAGATAGATTACAGACTGCTATTTTAACCCTAGACAAAGTGCTGACAAAGGTAGATGCAATATCTGAAGATATAAAACAGGCGGAGGTAAGAATCAACAAGATCAACTCAAGTCGATATCCAAAAAAAATAGGATCCCTGCAAGTGAGGGATAGGATAGAAAATATAAAAGAGCAGTTTGAAGGACTGGCTTCTTTATTTGTTGACGCAAAACCTTTGGTTAAAAAACTGCCAGATATATTTGGAAAGGATAAAGAAAAAAAGTATTTGATTTTATTCCAGAATGACAAAGAATTACGCGCATCCGGAGGTTTTTTGACAGCCTATTCGATTTTTACTTTGAGAGAGGGTAAACTAAAAGTTGAAAGATCGAAAGACATCTATACTTTAGACAACAGCATTCCTCTTCATCCAGAGGCTCCTGCTGAAATACTTACTTATCACAAGGACGTAAAAAGATTTTATATAAGAGACAGCAATCTTTCTCCTGATTTCCCATCTTCCATTGAACTTTTTAAAAGTCTTTATAAAAATAGTAACGAGAAAGTAAATTACGATGGAATTATTGCGCTAGATACAAATGTTTTAGTTGATATGTTGACAATCTTTGGAGACACAGAAGTAAGGGGTATGAGATTTTCGGCAAAGGAGGATAAAAGGTGCGACTGTCCTCAAGTTATTTATACTCTTTTGAACGAAATCGATAGGCCTGTTGGGTACATAAAAGAAGATAGAAAAGGAATTTTAGGAGATTTAATGTACGCACTGTTCTACAAAGCAATAGGATTTTCTCCCTCAAAATATTGGGGTACACTAGTACAAGAGATGTTTAAGAATCTGCAAGAAAAACATATACTGCTTTACTTTGTTGAAGGGGACCTTCAAGCATCAATTGAAAAACTAAATTTTGCTGGAAAAATAAGAGCGTATGATGGTGATTATTTACATATTAACAATGTAAATTTTGCTGGAGCAAAGGCAAACTTATTTACCAGCCAATCGATTAACTCCAAGACCATGCTAAACGATAAAGGAATTATATCGCGTGAAGTCTTGATAGAATTTCGCAATCCTTATCCTCATTCCGACTGCAATTTAGAAAGAGGCGGACTTTGTCTTAACGCAACACTGCGAAACTGGATTAGATTCTATGTACCTAAGGGATCCGAGCTCATCAGTTTCGCTGGATCAAAGAAAAAAATCCAGACTTATGACGAGTTAGGAAAGACAGTCTTTGAAGGATATCTTGAGGTAACACCTCTTGGGAAAGCGCAAGCGATTGTAAAATACAATCTACCAAACACTATTAAGGCGGAAGATTACAAACTTTTAATTCAGAAACAACCAGGAACATATCAAGATAAACTAAAGATCAATATAGACGGTAAAAGTCTCTACGATGGAATATTGGCTGTAGATAAAGAAATAAAATTACGATGAAAAGAACTGTTAAGACAGAGGCTATTGTTTTAAAAAAAAGATCCTTACCAAATCAAGATACAATCTGTTCACTTTTTAGCAAGGAACTCGGCAAAGTAAATGCTTTTGCTAAAGGAATCAAAAAAATCACCAGTCGAAGGCTTCCTCATGTTCAAACTGCAAATCTGATTGAAACTGTGCTTTACAAAAAAGATAACAATTTCTATCTCCAGGAAACCACTCTTATTTCTGGATTCTCACAGATTAAAAAGGACGCCGATAAAATACAAATCTTATATAGATTCTTTTTTGTTTTGGAGCGCTTATTGCCAGAAAACCAAAGCGAACCTGCCGTCTTCAACTTAACGCTAAATTTTTTAGTTGAATTGTCAGAAAATTCTTCCTCTGATATTTCATTATTAACCAAATATCTTAATAATATTCTTAGATTATTGGGCTATTCCAAAGAAGATAAACCTTACGAAGAGATAACAAGAACTATCGAAGAAATTATTCATGAAAAAATACCAGAACTTCATATATAATTTGTGAATGGTTTCAATGGACAAAATTGTTGCTCTTTGTAAGCGTCGTGGATTCATCTATCCTTCTTCTGAAATCTATGGCGGCATAGCCGGTTTTTGGGATTATGGCCCTTTAGGAGTGGAGTTAAAAAATAACATCAAAAGAGAGTGGTGGAAAAAGATGATCTATGAAAGAGAAGATGTAGTTGGGCTGGATGCGGCAATTGTGATGAATCCTAAAGTCTGGGAAGCATCCGGGCACGTGCAAGGCTTTATTGATCCGTTGGTAGAATGCAAGAGTTGTCACTCTAGATTTAGAGAAGATAAAATAATTGATAATATTTGTCCAAACTGCGGCGAAAAAGATAGATTCACAGAACCTAAAAAATTTAATTTATTGACCGAGGTCTATTTAGGTGTTACCGAGCCAAAAGCAAAAGTCTATTTAAGAGGAGAGATTACGCAAGGGGTTTTCGTAAACTTTCAAAATATTGTTAATTCTTCCAGAGTTAAGATCCCGTTTGGGATAGCACAGATCGGGAAAGCTTTTAGAAATGAAATTACACCCGGAAATTTTACTTATAGAACTATAGAATTCGAGCAGATGGAACTTGAGTATTTCATCAGACCTGACGTAAAAGAAGCTGAAGAGACCTTTGAATATTGGCGGCAACAACGGATAGGGTGGTACAAGTCCCTCGGTATCAGAAGCGAATTTTTGAGATTTAAAAAACACGCTGACGATGAAAGAGCCCACTATGCAAGAGCAGCATATGATATTGAGTATAAAGCACCTTTCGGTTGGAGTGAGTTTGAAGGGATTCACCATAGGGGTGACTGGGATCTGGGAAGACACAAGTTAAAGCACAAAGATCCAGAAACTGGCGATGAGTATACTCCTTGGGTAATAGAGACTTCAGGCGGAGTTGATAGGGCGGCCTTATTTTTCCTAGTCGACGCCTACCAGGAAGAGGAAAAAAGAATCGTACTAAAAATTCATAAAAGACTTGCTCCTTATAAAGTTGCAGTTTTTCCGCTTTTGGCGAATAAATCAGAACTTGTGGACAAGGGAAAAAAAGTTTATGCTTTATTAAAATTGAGTTTTTTCACGGCTTGGGATGATCGGGGCAATATCGGAAAACGCTATTTTGCACAAGACGAGATTGGTACACCTTTTTGTGTTACCATTGATTATGAGACATTAAAAAATGATACAGTTACAGTAAGAGACAGAGATTCAATGAAGCAAGAACGGGTGAATATTGACCAACTTATTAATTATTTACAAAATAAATTATAAGCTATGACTCAAAAAAAATTGCTGATATTCGCGGTTGGAATAGTAAGCATCATGATTATTGGAGGAGTATTAGTGGCATCGCGCAAACCCGATCAGCCAAAAAAGATGGAAGAAGAGATTTTACCAACAGAAGTGCTCATCCCAACCGTTGACTCCAGCGTTGCTGTAGATCTTATTACTTCTTCAGCAGGAAGAGAGGTAACTTTACAGATTAAAAGTATTCCCACAGGCACAGAATCAATAGATTATGAGTTATCATATCAGACAAAACAACAAGGACTGCAGGGAGTTATTGGAACCATTCCAGTTAATATAAATCAGTCAAAACTAGAGAAGACTCTGACTTTGGGAACTTGTTCATCGGGAACTTGTGTCTATCACCAAGTTGTGGGAAAAATTAGATTGAATTTAAGATTTACCGGTGATTATGGAGATAAGGTTTTTGAGAAAGAATATGAGATTTAATATAAAAGATCAAAAATCAAATATAAAATATACATATTAAATATCAAGTATTTTTTATTCTTTTTAATTTTTTATATGTATTTTTTATATTTAATATTTAATATTTAATATTGAAGGGGGGTTATACATTATGCCCATAATTAAATCTGCCAAAAAGAAGTTACGAAAAGATATAAAACGAACAAAGCTAAATAAACAGTATAAATTAGCCTACGAGAAAATTATAGATAAAGTAAAGAAACATAAAAAAGGCGCGTCTGCCAATAGACAAACTGAAAAATCTGACGAATTGTTAAAAAAAGCATATCAGGCGATAGATAAGGCTGCAAAAAAAAATATAATTCATAAAAATAAAGCGAATAGGTTGAAAGCTATGGTAGCTCGCCTATTACACAAATGAAATACAAAATAAACCTGCTTTCTCTAAGACAAGAAAAACCGCTTGAAAGAATCATCTATTTTATGTTCAATTATTTGCGGTATATTCTTGTTATTACTCAGATTGTAGTAATCGGCGTTTTTTTTTACCGTTTCAAGGTTGACCAGGACCTTGTAGATCTGCAGGAAGCAGTAGACCAAAAAAAGGAGATTATTCAAGTTTCTCAACCGCTGATTAATGAGGCTAAAAAAGAAGCGGTAAGGATAAACCAACTTGGATCTATCTTAGCAAAACAAGATATTTATCTTGAGGAGTTTGATTATATTTTGTCACTATTTCCGGAGAGCTTCTTTCTTAATAAAATACGTATCACAAATGGCATAATTACTATGGGAGGTTATACTCAAGATCCTCTTTCTATAAGACAGTTCTTGAGTAGATTAAAAAAAGAGTCTAAATTCAAAAAAATAGAATTAAAAAATATTAAAAAAGGCGACTTAGGTTTAGAATTCTTATTCGAGTTTAGTAATTACAAAAAAACTTAATATTATTAAGCTAAAAAAGGAAAAATGGAAAAAACATCGTTCATCAAAAAGCTATACAATGTAACAACAAAGGATTATACTTACACAATAGCCTTTTTTTTTATTTTTTCTTTCTTTATTTTTTATGTCATAAAACCAAATCTTTTATCAGTATTTGAGACCAACGCCAAGATTAAACAATTAGAAAAAACTAATATTCTTTATGAGAGACAAATTGATAAGATTATTGAGATTCAGTCAGTTTTTGAAAGAAATAGAGAAGATTTTCTCATTTTAGATGAAGCTATAGGATCTAAACCAGAGGTAAATAAATTGCTTTCCGATGTGGCTATATCATCAGGAGAAAGTACATTGGCCGTTGAAAGGATCGACATTTTTGACATTAATTTAAAAGAAAAAGTAAAAGAGGAAAAGTTAAAATCCTTTGTTATCAATATGGATTTGACTGGAACATTTGAAGACACAGTTTTCTATATAAAAAAGATCTATGGGCAGCGCCGATTAAAATTAATCCCAGATTTGGAGCTGGTTAAAGACAGAATTGAGACTTCACCCAGTGCATCATTAAAAATTAAGTTGAAAGTTGAGGGATATCATCTATGAATCAAAAGGAGTTATTATTAATTTCAATAACTGTTTTTTTCACCATTATTGCTTGGATGGTTTTAGACATATATTTGGTAAAGACACGATCCGGTATTAAATCCGAATCCAAGCAGTTTCAAGCAGTGGACTTTACTATTAACGCGGAAATATTAGAAATACTTAAGGAAAAAAACCCATAAGATGATCCTTAAACTAGGCTCAGGATCATAGTGAGTAAAATCGAACTATGACATATTCCAAGTACTTTTTTCCTCAAAATCCAAAGATACCAACTACTTTGACAATTGGAGTAGTCCTTTTGCTAATCTTTTTTTTGCTAAGGTTGTTTGGGTCGACTGCTACTCCATCCAGGGGAAGTAAAAAAATTGTCAAGCAGATACGCGTGGTTAATCCAACTCATAACCAATTTGGTATATTTTGGCAAACAGATGAGAAGGAGACCGGTTGGTTAATTTATGGGAAAAGAGAACAAAGCTTAAATGATGTTGCTTTGGATGAAAGAGATCTCCAGGATAAAAGAAATTTATATTATAATCACCTAGTTGTTATAAAAAATTTAGAGCCTGAGACAGAGTATTTTTATAAAATAGTTAGTAATAATCAATTAATTGAGTCGCCTGCTTCAGGAGCAAAGCCGTTCTCGTTTAAAACTTCAGCAAATATATTACAAGTAGCTAATCTTGGCCCGGCCTATGGAAAAATAGTAAAGGGAAATGGAGAATTCCTAAGTGATGCAATTGTTATTCTTTCTATTGATAAAGCCTATCCTATTGCTTCAATCACTAAGACAACAGGTGAATGGTTGATACCTCTTAACTTGGTAATTAATAAAGATACAAGGAAAAATCAAAAAGTTGATTCCAACCAGAAACTAACCATAGAGATATTTGCAGAGGAAAAGAAAAAAACAAATATTATTACAGATGTATCTCATGTTGGACCACTGCCGCAGACAGTTATTTTTGGTAAAAATTATAATTTCCTGAATGAGGAGGATGTCCTTTCAATCTCTACAGAAACGAAAAAACCGAGAGATAAAATTGAGATTCTTTTTCCAAAAGAAGATGCAATAATTTCAGGAGGAACGCCTCTTATCAAGGGAACAGCAATTCCTGGATATGAGGTAATAGTGACTATTGAATCAGTAAAAAGTTATACGTTGAAAACTTTAGCCGATAAAGAGGGAATATGGAGAGTGATACTGACAGAACAGCTTTCTCCAGGTTCGCATCTTCTTAAAATTGAAACAAAAGATACGAGTGGAAAAAAGGTTCTATTAACGAGAAAATTCGCCATCGCCAAATCGGGTGAGCAAGTATTAGCTAGCGCAACCGCAGAAGCAACACCAACTTTAGCTCCCACATTGACTCCAACACCATCTACTACTCCTACCTTAGTCATTCAAACACCAACAGATACTCCAACGCCACCCGTTCCAGGATCAAATATAATCCCAATTGGCATAACGAGTGCCAGTTTAATAATTTTGGGTTTGGGGATTTTCCTTGTATTTTAGAGTTGGTTTAACCTAGAATGATAACATGGATATAGTAGGAGTGCTGGCTTCAATAAATAAAATCGGCTTAGTCGCTTTTTTACTGACTCTAGGCTTTTTAATCTATGAGGTAATACTTTTGAGGAAAATAAAAAAGTCTCAAGCTAAGCCACAAATTCCACAATTTCAAGAGGGAAGCAAAATCATCTACGATACTCAACAAAGTGATGAAAATGATGGGAAAAAACATACAAAAAAGTCAAGAATTATAATAATAGCATTAACCGCCTTGCTAGTGCTATTTGGCATAGTTACCTTCGTGGGTTATATGAATTTAAGGTCAACTAGAGCCAAAAGCGGCCAATCCTCACCCACCCCCACGAGCTACATTATAGCTGCAAAAAAAAATGAGTCTCCAACCCCAGCTGCAACAGCTTTGTCAGAAACTCCAACTCCAACTGAGGCACCAGCACCAACGGAGGTATTAACTCCAACCGAAATTCCTCTAACTATAGAAGTAAGTCCGACTCTAAGCGAAACAATAGAGCCTTCCCCATCTCCAACGGTTATTGAACAGTTACCTGAAACTGGTTATCTGAATAATTTATTGATTTTATTTTCTGTTGCAGGCTTAGTCATTTTCTTCTCCTTTATGTTTTAAGCAGCTACAATTATTTTATGAAATTCAATGGGATTAAGCGAAGTTCCTCCTATTAGAAATCCGTCGATTTGTGGCGACTCAAGGTATGTTCGAGCATTGTCTTTATTTACACTACCACCATAGAGAAAAAAACTTTCATTGGGGAAATGTATTTTTTGCTTCATTTCTAAAACTCTTTCGACCGGCTCATTGCTTCCCGATCCAATGGCATAGACAGGCTCATAAGCAACGATTTGGACGAGGTTAGGTATTTTGTCATTTTCATCCCTGACGCAATAAATTGGCTTAATATTGTATTTTTTTGCCAAATGGACTTTTTGGAAGAGCGATTCTTCGCTTTCGTTAAAATATTTTCTTCTTTCGCTATGGCCTATAATCGAATAATCTATTAATCCACTCAAGCTTTTGGCAGTTACTTCACCGGTGTAGGTTCCTGCTTCAAAAATTGATAAATCTTGAGAACCCAGATATATATTTTTACGGTTTTTTATTTTTTCTTTTAGGGGATAGAGAAGGGGGTAGGGAGGACAAATTATAACTATATATTGTTGATCGGTAACAGGAAGCGATAAATACTTTTCAATCCATTGATTAGCTTCATCCAAATTCTTATTTGCTTTCCAATTGGCAATAAAATACTTCATAATAGAAATTCAAATTTCAAAATCCAAATGACAAATCAAATTCAAAGCTCAAAATTCAAAAATATCTGCCACACTAAGAAGGTATTTTAGTTATTTGAATTTTGGATTTAATTTGACATTTGAGCTTTGGATTTGGGATTTTCCTTTATAATTATAGTCTATGCCCCAGGATTTTATCAATCAATTGAATGAACAACAAAAGAAAGCAGTTTTAAATATAAAAGGTCCTTCGGTTATTCTGGCGGGGGCTGGATCTGGTAAAACCAGAGTTTTAGTTTATAAAGTTCTCAATTTAATTAAAAATCATAAGATTTCACCTCTGGAAATTGTAATGATTACATTTACCAACAAAGCGGCTAACGAGATGAAAGAGCGGATCGGGCTTAAGAAATTAGGCTACATTGGAACGTTTCATTCTTTCTGCTGTCAGATATTACGTCGAGAATGCCATAATTTAGGCATCGACAATGACTTTATCATTTTCGATGAGGACGATCAGATTAGTTTGCTTAAAAAAATTCTTAAAATAATTAACCAGAAAAAATTAACACCCTATTATTTTATTCATAGGATTTCCGCAGCCAAGAATCAACTGATAACTCCCAAGCGTTATTTAGAGATTTTCTCTGATCATAACTCGTCAATAGTGGCGGAGGTTTATGAAAAATATCAACAGGAAATACGAAAAAATAAAGCCTTGGATTTTGATGATCTTATAGTTGAGACGGTCAATCTTTTTTTTAATTACAAAGATATTCTGGAAAAATATCAGGAGAAATACCGCTATCTTCTTGTAGACGAGTTCCAAGATACAAATTTTATTCAACATCTTCTAACAAAACTTTTAGCAGAAAAATACAGAAATATTACTGCGGTTGGCGATTTTTCTCAAAGCATCTACTCTTGGAGAGGAGCAGATATGCGAAATCTAGAAAAGTTTCAACAGGATTTTCCTGAGGCAAAGATTTTTTATCTTGAACAAAATTACCGTTCATCTCAAACGATTCTCGATTTTGCCTATAGAGTAATCGCAAAAAACACAACCCATCCGATTTTAAATTTATTCACTGGTAATAGACTAGGTGAGACTATAGAGTTTTATGAAGCAGAAGACGAGGAGGAAGAGGCAATTTATATTGCCAATAGAGTTTTGGAGTCAGGTATTTATGGATCTTTTGCAGTTTTATATAGGACTAATGCTCAATCAAGGGTAATTGAAGAAGCTTTTTTACATTATAGTATCCCTTATATCTTGATTGGAGGAACCAGATTTTATGAGCGCAAAGAAGTAAAGGATATATTATCTTATCTTCGGTTAGTTGAAAATCCTAACGATGAAGTTGCCCGAGATAGAATTCAAAAATTAGGCAAGAAGCGTTGGGGGGAGTTTAAATCGTTATACTCAAAGTCTGCTTCTAGCTTACGTTCCCGTTCAACCATCGAGTTGATGGAGGAAATCTTCACGAGAACTCATTATCTAGATTTTTATAATCCTGATCTTGAAGAAGATTATGCGCGACTTGAGAATATAAAAGAACTTAAGTCTGTCGCAATGAACTTTCCCAACCTTAGCAAATTCTTAGAACAAGTAGCTTTAGTTGAGTCGGAATATTTTGCAGGCGAAAAAAACCGCCATTTCGGCGGAAATGGTAAAGATAATAGAGTCAAACTAATGACTCTTCATCAGGCAAAGGGTTTGGAATTTCCCACTGTTTTTATATCAGGGGTGGAGGAAGGGATTTTACCTCATTCAAGATCGATAGATGATTTATTTTCTTTAGAGGAGGAGAGAAGGTTATTTTATGTAGGCATAACCAGAGCGAAAGAAAAATTATATATTACTTATACTCGAGGACGGATGATCTGGGGCAGGAGAGGGACAACACTAAAATCAAGATTTTTGGAAGATGAGAATTACTATTGATTATTGTTAATTGTTGATTGTCATCCTGAACTTGCTTCAGGATCTGATTTTTTAAAAAAGATGCTGAAATAAATTCAGCATGACAAGCGTTTAAAACAAATGATATTAGATATAATAAAGCTATGGAATTACCGTTAAAAGACAAACAAGGGAAAAATCTTACGTTTAATCAGTTAATCGATAAAGCAATTAATCGAATCAAAAATATTTTGCTCGAATGCCTCGTTTTTTTACTGCATATTGTAGGGTATATCCCCATTCATTACCTTCGAAGGATATTTTATCGAGTTGGGGGAATAAAGATAGGAAGAGGTTCGACAATTCACATGGGAGCAAGATTCTATGATCCGCATAATATTGTGATCGGTGAAGATACAATAGTTGGCGAAGCTGTGGTTTTAGATGGAAGGGATAAACTTTCAATCGGAAATCACGTAGCTTTGGCAACTGGTGTGATGATCTTTAATTCTCAGCATGAAATTAACGATGAATTTTTCTCTCCAAGTACGGCACCAGTAATAATCGAAGATTATGTTTTTATTGGTCCGCGTGTTGTAATTCAACCAGGAGTTAAAATCGGTAGGGGCGCAATCGTTGCAGCCGGTGCTGTAGTGACGAAGGACGTTCCTTCTTACGCTATCGTTGGTGGAGTACCAGCAAAAATAATCGGCGAGCGAAAGTTAAAAGAACTTCATTACAAACTAGGCAGAGCAAGGTGGTTTAGATAAGCCTATAAAAGCTTCCTTTTGTTTTTCCGATTTTTATTATCAGATTTTTGTCAGCAAGTTTTTTTAGATCATAGCGGAGAGTTCTATCAGGAACTTTAGTCAATCTTCTTTTAATGAAGTCAAGTGATACAGTTTTATGATCCTTTAGTAAGTAATAGATTTCTTCCAACCGAGGAGAAAGAATATACTGTTTTTTTTCCTCGATTAAAACTCTCTTTTTTAAATCTTCGATTTGTGAAAGAAAAGATTTTAGCATAAAAATTAGAAAGCCATTTGTATTTTGTAAACCTGTATCCAAATAATAGTAATAATCAGATTTATGGTTATCTAAATATTCTTCAAAAGGAACAAACCAGCCAAAGTCATAATTTTTTGCTTTTAAAATAGTAAATATTAGAAGTCTGCCGACACGACCGTTTCCGTCGATGAAAGGATGAATTTTCTCAAAGATTAAGTGCGAAATCAAAGCTGTTATTAAAGGGAACTTTTCGCCGTCAGAGTTTACATATTGGAGGAGTTGAGTCAACAAAGTGGTAATTTTTTCCGGTGGTGGAGTAGTATAGATTGCGATCCCGGCCTGATTAAATATCGCACTCATCTCTTTTCTAAACCGGCCTTTGTCAGGGCTTAAA
>MGAI01000059.1 GCA_001789695.1 Candidatus Roizmanbacteria bacterium RIFCSPLOWO2_01_FULL_37_16
AATTTATTCAAATTCATGTTGGAGGAATGGAAACTTATTCATCCAGAACATTACGGTGAGGAACTAGATTATAGTTATTGGCACACACAACGCCTTTATTTTGAAGCTATAGAAGGAAAAAAGATAATTGGTGGACTTATTGGCGAGTTTTTTGGTGGAGTTCTTTATATTCCTGAAATAATTGTGGCTAAAAAAAACAGAGGTAAAAATATAGGAGGTTCATTAATAAAAAAGGCGGAGAACTGGGTGAAAACCCATCGTGGACACGAAGTCTTCTTATATACAGGTAAAAATTGGACTGAAAAAATTTTTTATTTAACGCTCGGATATCAGATTGTTTCAGAGGTGCCAAGATTTTATTCCAAAATAGATTTCGTTCTGATGAGAAAATTTCTTGATTAAAGATATTCAAAATAATTTATAACTTAATCCAATTCCCGTAATAAAACTTGGAAAGTTTAAATTAGATCATCCTTTCAATCTACCACACCTGAAAGGTGTAAAGTACATAAGCGAATATACAAATCTTGGTCCTATTACCATAGCGAAACAAATAATTAGTTATTATAAACTTACACTATGAAGATAAGAGAAATCAATTTTGAAGATTACGAGAGTCTAATAAAATTCTGGAAGGAAAACTACTTTATAAATGAGATGGATAGTCCTGATCGGTTTAAACTCTTTCTTGAGAAGAATCCATATCTTAGTTTTCTAATGGAAGACAACGGAAAAATTGTAGGAACGGTTCTTGGCTCCTTCGATGGAAGGCGTGGATATATACAAAAACTTGTTACTCATAAAGAGTATCGTAGAAAAAGGATTGGTAAACAGCTTATTGAAATGGTCGTAAAAGAACTAAAATCATTAGGAGCTCTTTATATACCAATAAGCTGTGAGTTAGGAAACACGCAGTTTTTCGAAAAGAGCGGTTTTAAAAAAACAAATCAGATGGCAATGAGTATTTCTAACTCTACCTACCCATATAAAAAATTCTAACTTATTCCATGCCTGCACCACAGTACAGTTTACAATAGACTATTGTAGTGCTCTATATATTTATTTAATAAGGAAGACTTGGGTAAGTAAAGCGAGTATATAACTTCCCAAAAGAATACTCCCTTCAAATTTTGAAATAGTTTTTCTTGTCGTCATAAAAATAAGCAACATGAAACTCATCACGATCATGACGGGTATGTCAAAATAAATCCATCTTTCGGTAATTTTTATGGGTGATAAAAAGGCAAGAAACCCCATTGTCACTAATAGAGTAAAAATATTCGACCCCAACGTCTCCGATACTGCCACATCTCCCATTCCTTTTTTAGTCGCTTTATAAGCTGCAAATATATTTGGGATCGACGGTCCAACAGCTCCTATGGTTAAACCAACTAATAGTTCGTTAACTGGAAAAATGTTAACAATTTGAATTAAGGTATTGGTGAAAAGTTGTGCTCCGAAAATGAGTAAACCTAGGCCTAAGAAAAAAGATATCCAGCCTGATTTTAGTTTTCCAATATCAAAACCCAAAAGCCGAAGTTTTATTTGCACATCTTCAAATTCTTTCTGTTTTTGTAATTTGTTTGCCAGCTTTTCCTGTAAAAAAACATTGATTACATAGGGAATAAATAACAGCATAAAAGCAAGCCCTTCAAATCGTGTTAACTCTTTTCCTTGAGCTACTGCAAATACCAAAATGGGAACAACTACGGAAAAAATGCCGTCTCGTAAAATTACATAGGCATGAACTTTTAATGGTCTAACAAGAGCAGATAAACCTGTCATCAAACCGATATTGCAGATGATGGAACCTAGGGCAACTCCCAAACTTAGATTTGGGTAACCTTGTAACGCACCGTAACCTGCCACTAATATTTCTGGTAAACTTACAGCCACCGAAACTAAGATAAGCCCAACAGCAACACCAGATACACCCAACTTTCTTGCCACTGGAATTAATGAATCGGTGAACCAATCTGTCCCTTTACCGATAATGACTGTACCAATTAAAAGAAAGAGAATAATGATAACTAAATCCATTAGATCATTATATCAATCTCACATCGCCAAAACTTGGAAGACAAAAACAGCTTAATAATGTATATTATAGTTATATGAAAGGCTTGGTAGTAAATCTTGACAAGGAAACTAGAGAAAATTCAGATTATAGGCGAGTAGTTTATACAGCTTCACATACACAGCTTGTTTTAATGAGTCTAAAACCAGGTGAAGAAATTGGCAATGAGGTTCATAGCTTGGATCAATTTATCCGCATTGAACAAGGTCAAGCTAAAGTTATTCTTCAAAATGGTGAAACCGAATACAACCTACAAGATGATTGGGCTGTCATTATTCCAGCTGGGACCTACCATAATGTCATCAATACCGGTAAGAGTGAATTAAAGCTTTATACTCTTTACTCTCCTCCAGAGCATCAAAAAGATACGGTCCAATCCACAAAAGAGGACGAAAAGGAAGAACACTTTGATGGAAAGACCTCAGAAAATGATTAATGACCGATTTGAATACATAGATTTTTTACGAACAGTCGCAATCATCGTTATCATTATTACCCACGTTCTTTCTTTTCATCTCTACAACAGATTAATTTTTTTTATTTGGAATTATCTGCATTTTGTGGTGGTGGGTCTGGTGTTTAGTTCAGGTTATGTCTTGACTTTTAAATATAGGAATTATTTCAATTCATTCGGAAAAACAATATCTTGGTATGGGAAAAGATTAGTTAGACTTTTGTTGCCTTTTTACTATTATCTTCTGGCTCATTACTTACTCTGGTTTTTTTTGCCGAATTATTTCAGTGGTCTAGGTCTCAAAAAAAGCGCGGATTTTATCATTCGGTCTTTGTTACTCACCGGAGGAGTTGATTTTAATTGGTTTGCCCTGCTTTTTGTTCAGCTTACGATCCTTTTTCCTCTTGTAATTCTAAGTCTACGGAAAAAAATATTAAATATTTCTTTGATCTTTTTATCGCTAGCCGCAACAATATATTTTACTCTGTTTGGCTTTCGAGTCGAAAATTATCGCTATGTAATGTGGACTTCCTGGATGAGTATAATTTACCTTTCTATTTATCTAAATTTAAAAGAACAAAAAGACCTCAACACTGACTCTACTATTAAGAGATTTTTGCTGATGGGAAGCGTGGCTTTTATCAGCTTCTTCCTTTTGACTAAATTTATTATTGCTCCTGGTAAAGATCTGGTTTTGACTCAACATAAGTATCCGCCAGATGCGATCTATCTGACTTATGGGATTGTGGGGATGTGTCTTATGATGGTGGCGGCAAGAAGCAAAGTTTTATACACAGGATTTTTAAGGAGAATCTATCAGTTTATCAGCCAACGCACATACCAGTTATTTTTCATCCATTACCTGGCGCTGGATATCACTTTTAAGACGACAGGCAAGTTTCAATTTTGGTCTCATCCAGCAACCCAGACAATATTAGTCATACTGATTAGTTTTGGAGTGACATTATTCATTTATTTATTTGAAACTTTACTAGGTAAAAAAACTAAAATATGGACGATTATTTTGATTTTTTTAACTCTGGCAATACTTTGGCTAGTGAATAAAAATTCTTTTGTTTGTTTGAAAGAAGATAAAAATCCGGTGGCAAAATCTGCAGTTTTAGAATGGCTGCAGAAACCGGCGGCTGTCAGATTTATTGGTAAACACGACCGGACTTATATTTCTTGGATCGAGCAGAGCGGAAAAGTGCAGATTAGATTTTATGACCATAAAAACAAAATATTTTCTGATATTTTTACCGTCGATGACCTCTACCCCGAATATCGGATAGAGGCTCAGGATGATCATAACGCGCCTTCTTTGCTAATTCTACCGGACGGTCAATTGTTAGTTTTTTATGTGGTTCATGATGTCAATGGCGCTTTTTTTATAAAAAGAAGTAAGAATATCGAAGATATATCTTCTTGGAGCGAGAGATTGAGTATTAGCGATAGAGATGCAAACACTACCTATAATTATCCACAGGCGAAAAGATTGGCTAACGGCAAGATTGTTTTATTTTATCGAAGAGGTGTTTATTATGATTCGGATGAGTATTTTAAAATCTCCAATGATGCTGGCCTGACCTGGGGAAACCCCACAAAAATAATCGACTTTGGTAGAGAAGGGATTTATGCTTTTATCTTCGCAAGAGACAACCAAATTCATCTTGCTTGGAACAAAGCCGTTACTAAACCAGCCAAAAAAAATGTCTATTATGCTTATAGTCCAGATGGAGGAACAAGTTGGAAAAAAAAGGAAGGAACAGATTTAATAATACCCATAAAAGAAGCCGATGCCGATTTAGTCTTCGATTCGGCTGATGATCCGGCTTATGTTTGGGATATAGTTGCCGATGACAAAAACAATGCTTTTATGGTCTTTGCTTACAGGGATGACCCTGATCACGAGTTTCGTTTTGCCAGCTGGAGTGGAGAGAGTTGGGTTACTACTGCAGTCACTAACTCTTCCTTGCTTTATGATTCTGGAAATTTTTTTTCAGGAGGAGTAGTTATTGATCCAAATGACGTATATAAGGTCTATTTAAGTAAGAAGCGTTCAAAGTTAGAGATTGAGAGTTGGATTTCGGATGATCGAGGTAAAACCTGGAGAAGGTCAGAGTCGATCACAGAGGATTCTTTGTTTGATAATTTCCGCCCGCAAGTGGTAGAAAATTATGCTAAAGATTTACGCTTGGTTTGGTCAAGTGGAGTTTATGAAGGATTGGTAAATTCACAGTGGAGTGGATTTGCAAAAGTTAATATCCAGTCAGATGTGACTAAAAGGACTATACCATCTAGTAAGTGCGGAAGAAAGTAAGGGAGTAGAGCGCTAGCAAGCCATATTTTGTTGATTTTATTTACTGAAGATTGTATACTTGTGTTGAGAAAGTCTCTCCTGCCCCCCATTTTGAGGGGTGGGACTTTTGGGACTTTCTCTTTTTTTCTGGCTCTTTTATTAGCAATAGTTTCTTTTAATTAGCCCGTACTGGAAGATGGTAAAATTAAGCAGTGAAAAAAGCTCCAGAGCAGTCCTATTTCAACATCTTCTACCCGAAAAAAGCCTTTATAGCCTACATCTTGATCATGCGAAGAGTAGGCATCAATTATTTCCTGCCTTTTAATGACGTTTTTTCAAATTTTGCCGAGATTAATGCTTATTGCCAAAAATTTCTGAAACAAAATCTTGATAAAAATACCTTCATTCCTCCGGCTCCAATAGTTTTTCCCATCAGCTTGGTAGGAAAAATACCGCTTAAAGACGAGTATTGGGATGGGCCAACTGATGATCTTACGAATACCGAAAGAATAAACAATTTCCTAAAACCACTGCAATATTACCATTTTCAAAAACTTTTAGTCATTCCGTTAAGAAATGGAAAAGAAACAATGTTAAAGGCAGCCTACTGTTTTAACATTCAAGCCAAAGAAATTGAGATTGCCTTTTTTTTGTCAAATAACTATTTGGCAATGGACGAGAGGGTAAGATTCGCAGCCCTTTATCATTTTGAAAATCCATTTCGCTTTGAACTTGAAGGCGGAAAAAGAGTTAAGATTCAAGATATATCAACCCCGATTAAACATGATTAAAAAGGCAAGAATGAGCGATATTCCCCAGCTCGTCGCTTTGGATAGAAAAGCTTATGGAAGATATGGAGCAGATAAAACCTACTTTGTAAAAAAGTTTTCAAGCAAGAATACAAAGATACTAAAGGTAGAAGATCAAGGCAAAGTTGTTGGGTTTACAGTTTTTGAATTATTAAAGAAAAATGAAATTCCAAGTGATTTTTCAAATTTAAAGATAGATGAACCGATTAAAGGTATGTGGGCACATATTATTGCATTTACAACTAAAACAAACTACGCTGATATTGAATCTGATTCTAATTTAGTAAAAGCGATTGAGAGATCAGCAAAGCTGATGGGATGTGAAATATTCTGTGTTCCACTAAGCATTAATCATCCGTTTATTAAGCATGATGTTTTTGGCTTTTGGGAGAAAAACGGATACAAAAATGTAGGAACTATAGATTGGCTAGCCAGCCCCACAGAAAAAATAAAATGTTATTTTTACAGAAAAATCTTAGAAACAATTGGCTGAAAATATTTTTGGCTGTAGTTGCCTTTTTGATTTTGTTAGCTATTGTTTGGCTCTATCCCTGCCAGGACTCATTATTTATAGGCGGATGTGGCTTAGCAAGGATTTCAATTTCGGCATTTCTAATAGTTTTGGCAATAGCAGTCTTGGTTTTAGCCTGGCTTCAGACTTCTGATATAATTTCAATAGGAAAAAAACAAAAATAAGATTTTAAAACCAACTGGGCTTTATGAGATTGAAAATTCTTTCGTGGAATATCTGGTATCACGGTGATTTAGCCAAGATAAATGAATTCTTGGAGAGGTTTAACGCCGATATTTTAGGACTTCAAGAGGTGATGATGGTTGATAAAAAAATTCAGCTTTCCGAACATATAACCGATAAACTGGGTTATAAGTATATTTATGCTCCTGCGTTTCAAATACCAATCAATGGATTAACGACCGATGTTGGCAACGCTATTTTCACTAAAAATCCGATTTTGAATAGAAAAATTCATAACTTGTCAGAAACTGATAATCGAATTGCTATACAGGCAGATGTTCAGATGGGAAACGAAACGCTTCATATATTTAACACTCATCTTTTACATACCCACCAGCAACCTTCAGAGATACAGGATTTGCAGGCTTCTAATTTGGTAAAAGTGTTGGCTTCCAAGAATACAGTTTTAATGGGAGATTTTAATGCGTTGCCCGAAAGCAAGGCAATTAGGATAATCAACAAAGCAGTAAAAAATACCGATGCTAAGTCTCTGCCGACTTGGAGTGTTTATCCTGATGGGTGTAAAGTGTGCTCTCCCAAAGGGATAATTTACAAGTTGGATAATATTTTTGTCAGTAAAGATATAAGAAGTTCTTCTTTCAAGGTTGAAGAGTCTAGGGCGTCCGATCATCTACCTATTTCAGTTGTAATCGAGGTATAGCCTATTCTCATAACAGTTAATCAGATTTGAGCTTTCTTGATTTAATTCACTTAAAATGAACGAGGGGAGAGAGTTATTTGAGGTGTATTGTCCAGAACTGCGAGCAACGTTTGACTCTTTTGTTAAAGAGGCAAAAGAATTTACTCAAAGAAATCAGGGAAAGATCGCTACTTTGTACACTACACCTGACATCATGCGATTCTATGCAGATGAGTTGGTTGCTCTAGCAGGATCATTGGAAATATAGCTTACACCTTTAAGGTGTATAGGTGTAATGCTGCTAAGAAGTAGTATAACCCACTTATAAAAATCAAGCGGATATCTATACGGCTATTTAATCAGTTGAGAACGGTGGGTTAATATATTTCCCCAAGTCATCATTTTTTCAGCCCATAAGATTCGATCTTTTGGACCTTGTTTTGCCTCTTTTTCTAAAAATGAATATTCGTTCAAGAATTTCTTAAAGATCGTTTTTATTTTAGATGGAATTTCTTTTTGCTTAATTGAGTTTAAATAGTTTGATGTCTGATCTAAAAATAAATATATTCTTTTTTGTTGTCGTTCAAAATCATCTGCTGCCCAGTTACCAATCCTATTCAAATTCATAGCAATATCCAATATTTTTACTTTTAATTCCATTTTAAGAAAGTAATAAATTTTTGGCGATCTTAGCAAACTTTTCTCTTATTTTTTTTCAGATAAAATATCTCTGCTTTGATTTTGTCTTGGTCTTAAATTAATTATTGAAATGAAATCAATTTCTTTTGTCTCCCAATCAATTCCACCGCCCCATAAATTTTCTTGTTTCGATCCGTCTTTTAACAGCAGCTGTTCTCCGTCGGAATGTCTTTCTCCTCCACCGGTTAGAATTTCTCTTTCAACATCGATAACTAATTTAATATATCCTTGATAGTCCTCTGCCATTTTTTTAATTTTCTTTTCGGTTACTTTTTCTTTAATTAAAAGAAGCATAAAGAAATTATACCTAACAATTAAATTTAGGTTTGTAGCTTGCAAGGACGAATAAAACTTTTGTTATAATAATGTACACTTTTAAGGTAAAGAAGCCAACATGTTCAAGAGTTTTATATTTACATTTGGGTTAGCGCTTTTTTTGAGTGGAATTTTTTTAGGTAATAAACTAAAGACTGGCGAGAAAAAAGCTTCGGCTTTGGATGATAAAAGGACTTCATTTGCTATTATAGGCGAGGGGGGGCCGCCTCCTTGTTCTTGGGAAGTGAGTCAGCCCGATCGAGTGATATCTGAAAATAAATCGCAGGCTATACTTGTTAAAGCAAAAAATTCCGCTGAAAAAAATTGTGAGACTATAGTCTCACTTCGTGCACCTGGATTTGACTTAAGCCCTTATAAAGATGAACAGAAGATAAATCTAGCAACTTCCGGTAAGGGCTCACTTTCCTGGATTTTGACTCCGCGAAAATCAGGAACCTTTGAGATTGCAGTATCCGATCTTATAGATACCAAGATTTTCGGCATTACAGTAACTGATATGTTTGGACTTACAGCCAATCAGGCAAAAGTATTTTCTATTATTGGAAGCCTCTTTGGCCCGATGTTTACCATACCTTGGTGGTTAGATAAATGGCGACGACGTAAAAATAATCTAGACTTAATCAATAAGAGCAAAATAGATTGAAACTTTATAAATAGCTATATAATTTCATGATAAAAGCTGTACTTTTGGATTTTGATGGAACTTTAGTTTATAGAGATATTCTTGATGTTATTTGTGGTATTGTTGGCAAAGCAAAGGAAAGCTATAAGATAAATAATGATTTTCTTACAGGTAAGCTACCCGGATTAACTGCACTTATTACTCGAATAAATTTTCTCCAGGGATTATCTTTATTTCAAATTGAAAAGCAGCTTGACCAAGATACATATTTAACAACCGGTGCAAAAGAATTGATAGATTTCTTAAATCAGCAGAAAATTATTATTATTCTTTATTCAGGGAATATCACGCCTATTTTATCTTATTATCAAAAATTACTGGGGATTAACTATATAGTTGGTAGTCAGCCAAAAATGGAGGGACAAAAGATTATTGGAATTTCGAAGGAAGATTTTCCTGGAAAAGAGTTCAAACTTCTTGGGGTTAAAAAAATATTACACAAACTATCAATCTTGAAAGAGGAAACTTTGGCTATTGGGGATTCATCTGCAGATAAATCTATGTTTAAGTTTGCAGGAAAAAGTGTAGCTATAAATCCTAAAAACGGAATTGAAAAGTTTACCGATTTTGTAATAGACAACAATTTATCAAAAACCATACCAATTATTAAAAAACTAAATAAAATCTATTAGGCCAATTCAAGTTAAAATAAGAGAAGCTAAAGAGAGTAATATTTCTTAAGAATTTCAGTTTATTTCGCCGGGAAGATGTTCCAGGAAAAGGTATAGTTATCTGTTGGTATGCCTTTTTCCTCTTTAAGCCGTTGTAAAACTTCCGACTTTATTTGTTCTACGTCGTCGCCAGAATTAGGATAAATCCGTCCGATAAATATTTTTTTTTCAAGGTCAAAGTAGACATAATATTTTTCCGACGTCAAAGGTAGTTTTTTCCTCCAGGGATAAATGTCGCTTATTTCTTTCTGCCAACTGGCGTAATCCTGGTCGACTTTCAATTGCTCTTCAATTGCCTTTTGTACCTCGGCTGATTGAGACGGTGAGGATGTGATAAGAGTATCTGATTGGATACTTTGTTGAGGTGGTAAAGTAGGTTCGGCTCCTGGGAAAGGCTGAGTTTTTTTAGACGCCGAAGATAGAGCAATCAGTATGATAAGAAAAAATACAAGACCAATAGCAGCGACAGGAAACCACTTACTTTTTATAAAGTTTTGTAAATTAGTTAAATCCATATTTTTTATTATAAAAGCACGATTCCAGATCTTCACTTTAAAATAGTAGTTTAGGCAAAGTAGATTCTGCCAGATTTTTCCTTCCCGCAAGTGCTCGAACCAGCGACAGGCTGGAAAAATTCTGCGCGCTTGCGGGACTCCTCCCAAATCTGCCACCTGCTTTGCCTGATCTTCTTACAGGTATCTTCGCTTTTCTTGTTAAGTTTATTTAATTGTTATCATTGTCGACAGCCAAATCCAGCTATAGAGGTTAACTGGGTTTGGTGTAAGGGTGTATTTTTGATATCCCATCCGACCACTTCAAATCGATCTAAAAAATATCTTGCGCCTGACTGAAGTATAGAGATGACTCCGTCCCCATTTTGGTTTACTAGTTGAAGCACATTTACAATTCCCACATGAACACCCGAGGATAAATTGAGAAACATAACACAGCCAGTTAAATCCTGTTGACCTGTTCCATATTGTTGGATTACGGCTGGACTGTAAGGAATGAATTTGTAACCTGAGGACTGCGATTGCCACCAACTTAAAAGATTTGTTCCTGAAACGTGGCTGGCGTTGTTTTTAGATAGCTCACTAAGTCCGGCCAAATTATAAGCATCAATGACAAAAAATGTTGAGATATATCCGTTTGAATATGGTCCTGTTGCGTAGCCACAATTTGAGACAGCTGGATTTAGGCTATCTCTAAAGTCCTTTAGTCCCTGGGGTAAAGACGCGACTAATTTATGAGCTTGTTCAATTATGGTTCCACATGATCCTGCCGCCCCACCTATTCCTTTAGGGACATGAAAGGCAGTATTATCATCGCAGCCTTCAGGATCCTCATCATCTATACAATAGACAGGCGCTTCAGGTGATACGGGTCCGCCTGTAGGTAGAGGACCCGGAGTATTGGGAGGAGGATTAGGTGAATTAGGAGGATTAGGTGAGATAGGTTGTTTGGGAGTAGGTGATGGAGTTACATTGGTGAAATCGAATGTGCCTTGCTTCTGACTTGGCAGATACCAGTCTGATTGAGCCCCCCGAGTCAGTTTTGCCAAAGAAAAGCTGGCTATCACGGTTGTCAATCCGGTGACTGCGACCGCTACTACCAAGATTAAAAAACGAGTAAACTCAATATTTGAGTTTTTAGGATCATTTTTTTTATTCATACTTGTTGGGATTTTTAAGAAGTTATTCTTATTTTTATAGTAACAAAAAGAGGAATATAGTCAAGTATAAAACAAGATATTACTCTGGAGTAATTTTCCACTCGAAAGGGTACTTTTCGACATCTGTAATTTGTATCTCTTGTCTGAGTTTTGCGATTACCTCTGCTTTCATATCTTCCACATTGTCACCTGACTTGGGATATAAAAGACCAACGAAGGTCGACTGATTTTGATCAAAATAAACAAAGTATTTTTGCCCTCTCAAGGGTAATTTGATAAACCAGGGATATTTAGTCTTGATCTCAATTTCACGTTTACCAACAATTTCATCGATCTTGCGTTGTTCTTCAATATTTTTTAACTGCTCCGGAGTAAAAGCTGTAGGAGCAACAGGAGGGGCATTACTATCGATATCATCTACTGGCGAAACTTGGTCGGGTTGTGGCTGATTCTCTGAAAGAGTATTAATTTTTGGTTTTGAGAATGACATGGCGATAAGTAAGAAAAGAATGACGGTGAGGATAACTGTAAGAAGGAACCACTTTTTTCTAATCAGATTATTTATTGAATCCATATTAATTTAATTTAAAATGTCCAACGGTAACAGACACTGCCACAGTAGCAGACAGTTTCACCTGTAGTTGCATCCGATCCTTTAGACTGCTGACTTCCAAATGTTACGTTATTGTCGCCGGTGGAGGAGGCCACTACCTGCCAATTAGCAGTCATGAGTTTTCCTAAATAATAAGCTGCGCCAGTATGTAAAAACCAAACGTCTCCATTACCTCTGGTATCGATCTCAACGGTATTTACTATACCAACATGTGGGGGATTGCTAAACAGTACGGCGTCTCCCGGAGTTAAGCCATTGGCAGTGGTTGATGTTGTATAGCCCGCGGTTTGTATCCAGGCAGTTTTTAACGCCACAGCATCGGCATGGGTGCCGCGGTTAAATTCATGAAACCCTGCCAGATTATAGGAATCGATAACATTAAAGGTTGAAATATACGGAGTGTGTGGTCCAGCATTATAACACGAACTTTGGATTGCAGAGGAAAGATTATCGGATAATTTATTGTTGTACTTACCTGTACTTCCCAACAATAATTCTATTATTGTATGTTCCCAACCGATTACCGTACCGCAGGTTCCACTTGGTCCACCGGCGCCATGCGCGATATCGCAACGAGTTGCATCGTCACAGGACTCTACAGTTACCGTTCCCGGTTCTTCATCAACACAGTATTGTTTACTTACCGGAGGAGGAGCATCTTGCGTTGGTGGAGGCGTATATACCGGAGGTGGAGCGTTTTGCACAGGCGCTACTGGAGAAGTTGGAGTGGGTGTTATATTTGTAAAATCAAAGGTTCCTTGTTTCTGACTTGGTAGATACCAATCTGATTGGGCTTTGGTAAGAGTTGCTAGAGAAAAACCCAAGATGACGGTTAGAGTTCCTGTAAATATTACCGCAAAACCCAAGACGAGAAAACGAACAAAATCTGAATTAGAGCTTCGGCCGTTGTATTTTTTACGCATAACCCTTAAAATGTTGAAAACGCTGTTCTTATTTTCATAGTAACAAAAAGAATCATCGAGTCAAGTAGATAAATTGCTTTTTTGCCGGCATTTATTTATGATGAAAATATGAAGCGCTTGATATTTTTTTTTATTCTTTCGATTTTATTCCTTTTCAAATTCATACCATACGCTGGTGCACAAACTCCTACTCCACCTATAATCTGCGGCTGTCCTGATGTTTTGCAAAACTCAATTTATTCCAGCAGTAGAGCCGATGGAGGAGGTAGATGCGTTTATGATTTACAGACATTCCAACAGGATCCGGCAAAACACCACCTTTGGGTAGAAGATCCCGAAATTACAGCTCAAGGAAAGGCAGATGAGCGGGCAAGGCAGTTTTTATTTTGGGTTTATAATACAGGAACGGTTGAATCCCATCCTGCACTGATTAAGGTTTGGAGTCTAGCAAAAAATGTTGCACTATTTCTTCTTCTTTTAGTCGCAGCTGTTATGGGGATTGGGATTATGATCGGGCAAAAAGCGAATTTTACTTCAGGGATTAAAATTGTCCCACTCGTAGTTCGTTTAGTACTTCTTATGCTCTACGTAGTTTTTTCGGCTACGGTTGTGATTCTACTGATTCAACTATCTGATGTTTTAATGAAATTTTTTATAGAAAAAGTCGGGGGGAAGGATCTTTTCAATATTAACTTTGGTGTCTTAAGCGGAGAGGAGAGTTATATAAGATTTGTAGGCTGTAGGGACTTAAACATTCGTGCACAAGAGGGAGTTCAAGCCGAACTCGTGATGCTAAAGTTAACTAATTTGACGTACTACGTGATGGGAGTGATGCTTATTTTAAGAAAGGTTGTTCTTTGGTTTCTTCTTTTTTTATCTCCTTTCCTTGCTTTGCTTCTGCCTTTTGTTTTCATACGAAACACAGGCTGGATCTGGATTGGTGTTTTTTTTCAATGGCTATTCTATGGGCCCCTTTTTGCGCTATTTTTAGGAGGTGTTGCAGCTATGTGGCAACTGGGGATCCCTTTTATTTTTGATTTCTCGCGCGTCAGCTCAAATTCAGGAGATTGTAATCCAGCAGGATATATCTATCCTACGGCGATCAACATCCTCTATGGAGGACCTGCTCAGAGGTTAGCTCCCTGCAACAACGGGAATTATATAGATACTTTTGCCGAGTATATCATATCGCTCATCATGCTCTGGGCTGTAACCTTTTTCCCCTGGTGGCTCTTGCGAATCTTTAGGGACTACTGCTGTGAGGGAATCTATGCTACCAAAAATATACTGA
>MGAI01000060.1 GCA_001789695.1 Candidatus Roizmanbacteria bacterium RIFCSPLOWO2_01_FULL_37_16
ATAAAAGTACTCCAAGTTTAACTCCAGAGCGAGAAGATTAGTATTCAGGAGGTATACCATCTAGGTCACACGTGTGACAACAATGGTATATATTTCGCCAAATCCGCCATTTTAGACATAGCTGCCGACGTATTTTCGCCAATTTCACAACTTTCTAGCTCCATGCCACGCTCCAAATTACGCCTCGCAGGTGAAATTTTTACTGTTGTGGCAAGCTGATTAGCGAAGTGAATTGACTAAGTTTGAGGAAAGACTTTAAATTCTACTTTCTGGAGTCGTTGTTCGTGACTGCCTAGAACTATTCGATTAGCCCTAAGTTCTTCAAGAATTGCATCTTGTCTTTTGCCTTGTTCTTCAAGTCTTTTATTCGTTGCGTCCATTCTTTCAATTAACTGACCAATTCTCTCAAGAACAACTTTTAAGCTTTCTTCTAATTCAGATTGAAGAAAGTCTATTCTTCCATTGAAATCTTTTTTTAAAGATTTTCTTAATAAACCTAAATCCTGTTTCGTTGCGAAAGTTTTTTTCAACTTTGTCACATCTTTATCTGTGATCATAACTGCATTCTAGTCTTTCCATTTATCTTTGTCAACGGATTATATGCGTCACTTTAGCAGCTTAAGCCCTTTGCCACGCTCTTATTTCCAACCGAAGCGGTTGGAAAAAGAATTGTTGTGGCAAGCCTTACGCGGCCGTTTTGCGGTGTTATGTAATCCTGTCCACCTACGTTCAGGTTCGTCTTGAGGCTTACAGCCACGCAGACGAATCTTCACTTCGGCGGATAGCTATCCGTAATTCAGCTTCTTTGTCCATGCATTAGCTTGGACCAGAATCTGAAAACTTCAAGCTAAACCCTATTTATTAAGGTGCGATGAGACAATTTTGTTAGTTGAATTGGTTGAAACTAGTTTTAACTAGCTTGACCAACTCTGACTAGCTTGGCTTGTCATGCTTTAAGACAAGTCTTTCTCATCACCTTTGTTCTCACGCCTAAGATTTCGTCCTTCGATTTGATCAAAGGTTAAAGGCGGGAACAAGACTGTTCCGCCCGAGGGCGGAGAAGCTTGTCCCCGCCTGGGACGAAACAATGTCTTGGGTTATAAAAAACCCAAGGAATAATCCGTTAGGAACAGATTGGTCCTTGGGTATAACTTACGAGCGGTAGTGATGGCAGGTACAACGCTGCACCCGCTGTGTATTTCGTCCCCATATTTTTATGCCCTATAGTATAGCATAAGAAAGGTGATAAATCAATTATAGTCAAGATTGGAACTTATAAAACTATCTTATCCACAGTTTATCAACATTAACCCAAATTGGAATAATATAAGTCTAAATTACAAATTCCATGACACAAAAAACAGATAAAATTCAAGTATCAATAATTCAAAGCTCAAAGTTGGAGCTTGTTATTTTGAAGTTGACGCTTTTCTTTTAAGTAAGAATCCCAATCCTAAAGCTGTTAATTGACCAGAAAGGAGTATTACGCCTAATTCTGGTCCAGCCGAAGGAACTTCAGATACTCCCAGAACTTCTTTTTCGACACAGAATTGAGCCGTATCTTCGTCCGATACTCCACCGTTAAATGTTTCTACTGTATTTACAGGGCAGAATAAGCCGCTATCTTCAGGAAGCTGTTCTTGAGGTAAAACCCTCATTGTAAGAAAGTAAACTTTTTCCTCATCAACTTCAAGGTCGCCGGCAGAAATAGTTATGCTTCTTTCGTCAGAATTAAATTCGCCCGGAGCTTCGACTAGTTCAACGAAATCGGGAAGAAAGTCTCTCACAGTTACATCTTTAAGTTTTTCATCTGAGGTGTTTTTGACTTTTATCTTAAAGAAAACTATCTGTCCTGGCGCAAAACGAGGATCAGAAGGAGAAAGGTTATCGACATAATCGGCGTCAGTCGAACCGCCCTTATCTGATACAGGTTTTCCGACCAACTTATCTACAATTATAGAAAGTGAAGGTTCAGGTTCACCGTATTCTCCATATTGGGCAAAGCTGCCTCCAGCAAGCACAAAAAAGCTTATAGTTAGCAGTAGAAAAACGATCAGTCTTTTCATATTGCTCCGTATTATACTACAGGTCTTGGAGAATGTCAACTATAGGATGAATAATAATTTTCAATTATTAATTTTCAATTACCAATGAATTTTTAAGTTTTTAATTTTTAAACATTTCAAATTAAGATTTCAATAAAAATTTTAAATTTCAAATTAAAAATTATAGAATACACATATGAAACTAAATGCTCAACAATTAAGGGATTTAGAAGAGAAGAAGGCACAGGGTGAAATTAGAGAGATTAAACGCCATCCTATCTTTTTCATTCTCGAAAATATCTACGATACTTACAATATCGGAGGGTTGTTTCGATTAGCCGATGCAATAGCTGTTGCGAAAATATACCTATGTGGCGAAATGGAGATTCCACCCAATCACAGGATTAAAAAGGCGTCAATTGGGACTTATAAAGTTGTCGATTGGGAGTACAAAAAGTCGGTAAAAGAAGCAATTGACGATATATTGAAGTCAACTCAGTATCTGATTCGTCATTCTGGGGAGGAACGAAGTGACGACTCCAGAATCGTAGTTAAAAATAACGATTCCGGACAAGCCGGAATGACAATGCAGATTCCGAAACAAGTTCGGAATGACAATAAAACAATGGAACAATTTAACAATGAAACAATGATAGTAGCCGTTGAACAACACGTAAAAGCTATTCCTTATACTAAAGCCTCATACAGTTTGCCGCTTGCTCTAGTTTTTGGTAATGAAAGCTATGGAGTTACTCCCGAAACGCTAAAAAAGGTTGATCAAATAGTCGAGATCCCTATGTTTGGTATTAATAAATCACTGAACGTAATAGTATCAGCGGCAATAGTAAGTTATTGGGTAATGGGTAAGTTATAATATACAACTGTCATGCTGAACTAGGTTCAGCATCTGATTTTTAGAAACCAGATCCTGAAATAAATTCAGGATGACTAAAAAAATAAATTTTGCCTGGATGGCTCAGTGGTAGAGCAAGTACTTGGTCCCAGAAGTACGTAGCAAAATTTGATAAAATTTTGCTTTACGACTTCGGGATCCCGTAGTTCTAAGCCGTGATGGCTCAGTGGTAGAGCAAGTACTTGGTAAGTACTAGGTCGGGAGTTCGATTCTCCCTCACGGCTCAAATATATTATCACGGCAAGATACTACTGGGATAAGTACTAGGTCAGGAGTTCGATTCTCCTTCCAGGCTCTAAGCGAGCTATAGTCCTGACGAAAGGAAGGATTCGACTTGTCCCTAACGAATCCCGCCTTTGGCGGGAGAAGTGGGATTCTCGCTCCGGGCTCCATTTCAGATCACTTGCAGAAGCTGCTTTTTGAGTTGCTCGATACCTTCCGAGGTTTTAACCGAGATGAAAAGAGGAGAGAAGTCTAAATATTTTTCCTGCAATTTTGGGACTATTGTGTTTACCTTTCCATTCAGTCTATCGAGTTTATTAAATACATAGAATTGTTTTTTTGTTGAAAGATTTAGATCGTTAGTTATTTCTTCGACTGCTTTTATTTTTTCTTCCATCTTTTCATCTGATAAATCAATGATATGGAGAAGAATATCAGCTTCTATCGCCTCAAGCAGTGTTGATTTGAAAGACTCAATTAGGCTGGGTGGAAGATTCTGGATAAAGCCGATTGTGTCGGAAATTACCACATTTTCTGAACCCTCAGGGTTCCAGGAACCCTGAGGGTTCTGTTTCATTAGAGATCCGACAGAGCTATCAAGAGTTACAAACAAAGCGTCCTCAACTTGTTTATTTTTGCCAGTTAAAAGATTAAAAAGCGAGGTCTTACCAGCATTAGTGTAACCTATTATTGAGATTGTTTTTATCCCATTTTCTTGCCTGCGTAAAAATTGCCGCTGGTGATGAGCAACCAGTTTTTCCAATTGTTCTTTTTTCTTTTTAATCTGTTTTTTAAAGTGTTGTCTCATTCTTTCAATATTGGTTTCTCCGATACCCCTTGTTCCAATTCCTCCTGCTTGGCGAGAAAGTACAGTTCCACCCAGTCCATAGATTCGGAATTTCATATGTTGCATTCGGGCTATCTCAATCTGGAGTTTTGCTTCGGCGGACCTGGCATGTTTTTCGAAGATATTTAGGATTAGGTCGACTCTGTCCCAGACTTGGATGTTTGGGTTTACGCTCCAAAGAATTTTAGTTAAATTGAAAATTTGCCCTGGCGAAACTATGGAATTTATGATTAAATGGCTGATTTTTTCTTGTTTGACGATTAGGATAAGCTCTTGCACTTTTCCCGATCCTATGAAGGTTGCCTGATCCGGTGCAGTTCTATGCTGGATTATCTGAACTATATCAACTCCGCCAAAGGTTTTGACCAAAAGTTGAAGTTCGGCGAGATCTTTCAAGGCATCAGAAGAATGCTTATGCGGAGAAATAACATCGATGAGTACAACTCTCAACTCAGACATGTTTGGAATAATTATACCCTAAACTCAAATATTTAAATCCTTTAGATATTAAAAATCTATTTTTCAATAATGCGAAGCGAGTAGAAAGATATAGATCGCCCAGGCAAAAAGATAGGGATGAAGAAGTTTTTCTCGTAGGTCAAGCCAGTGAGGGATGGTTGGGTGAGTGGCTTTAAATTTGCCGCTTTTGAGTTTTTTAACAAAGGTTTTGTTGAATTCTATACTCATTCTGTCCAATCCAAAACAAGCGTAAATTATTAGTCCAGGATTGGTGGTATAGAAAGTTAAAATCAAACCCCAGAACATAGCTACATAGACGCTTCTGAGGAATTTGCTATATTCAAATCCTTCCCAAGCGCTGTCAAGTGAAGCACCGCCAGAGGCGGCTAAAACTCCTGCTATAAAACCGAAAAAAAGGCCGAGTATGGGACGGTGTTGAAAAAATAGAGGAACTTTATCTACAATAACCTGACTTAAGGGGTAAAGTAAAATAAGAAAAATGATGATGTTTAGAATTAAAAGGATTCGGACATAACGGTTGTGAATTATAAATCCGTTAACATGGAAAATTGTAGGCATTTTGTATTTACTCAAATTTTCTAATCGAATACCACGCTTATACATTTCAGTGACTATAGAATCGAAAAAAACGACCAGGGGAAAGAATACGGCAAGAGGAATTTTTAATCCAGAAACTATGCTAAAAAGGTACCAGAAGATTCCTCCAATACTGCCAAAAATAAGACTGCGGATAAATTTAGAAGATTGGAAGGGTTCATAGGGCGAATCTTTGTAGGCGCCCTGACAAGCTCGAAGTAAGCCTCCAGTAAAGCCGAGAGCTAAAGATAGGCTGAACATTCCTGTATTCATTAATTAATTAGTTTATATAACTTTCGATTATCTTTGCAACATTAAGTTGCATGGAATGTTATAATTCGAGACTATGCCAATTAGAGAATCACGGATTATCCCTTATGCATCAACCGTTATGATCGCTGCGGGATTAGCGCTTGATGTTATTAATAAACTTGGACAATATAAAATAATTCCACCTTACCCGCTTGGGAGTGGGACTTTTCTTGAGAACCATATCGGTAATTTTGGCGGTTCAGTCTTAGTTACTCGCTTTTTAAGAGATATGATGCTTGATGAGAGAGAAGACATGGGTTCATCGAAATTATCAAACAAACTTATAAATATTATGGCATTTGCAGCTGTTGCTCTTCTGAATATTGGTTTGGAGTCAATAATAACAAGA